>NZ_PSVU01000027.1:0-50978 GCF_002932515.1 Rathayibacter sp. AY1D5 | reverse complement strand
CGCGACGGGTTCGGCGTGCAGGAGCGCAAGACGCAGACCAACGTCGCCGACATCGTCCGCACCTCCGACACCGGCTTCACGAACGACCCGAACGCGTCCATCCAGTGGCCCTTCGCCGTCGGCGTGCCGGTGGGCGACCGCTTCGGCTACCGCAACTGCGCGGGCTGCTCGGTGAACCACGGCGGCACCGACTTCAACCCGGGCGACGGCTCGCCCATCCAGGCGATCGCCGACGGCGTCGTCCGCACGGTCATCGACGGCGAGGGCTCGCTCGGCGTGCACGTGATCGTCGACCACGAGATCGACGGGCAGCTCGTCTCGAGCGTGTACGCGCACATGCAGCACGGCTCGGCGGCCGTGTCCGAGGGCGACCCGGTGAAGGTCGGTCAGCTCCTCGGCCTGGTGGGCACGACCGGCATGTCGACCGGCCCGCACCTGCACTTCGAGATCCGCCTCGACGGCGTGACGAAGGTCGACTCCTACCTCTGGCTCAAGGCCAACGCCGGGCGCTGACCCGGCGGCGGGACGCGGGAGCCGCCGGGCGGACCCCGCGGCCCGCTACTCCGCGTGCAGCCAGACCGTGGTGTCGGCGGGCAGCGCCGGCTCGTGCAGCTCCTCCGAGGACAGCACCACGGAGCCGACGGGCAGCTCGACCGGAGCCTCGCCGAGGTTCGCGATCACCGTGACGGCTCCGTTGCGGAACGCCACGACGTCCTCCGGGTAGCCCTCGAGCCACTCGACGGCGCCGGAGCCCAGGTCCTCGGCGCGGCGCACCGCGAGCAGGGACCGGTACAGCTCGAGCGTCGAGCCCGCGACACCGCGCTGGCGGTCGCGCGCGAGCGGCGCCCAGTCGCCGGGCTGCGGCAGCCAGGAGTCGCCGGTGCCGCTGAAGCCGTACGCGGGTGCGTCCGCCTCCCACGGGATCGGCACCCGGCAGCCGTCACGGCCGTAGCGCTCGCCGCCCGTGCGGAACCAGGTCGGGTCCTGACGCGCCGAGTCCGGCAGGTCGATCGCCTCGGGGAGCCCGAGCTCCTCGCCCTGATAGACGTAGGCGGAGCCGGGGAGCGCGAGCATGAGGGCGGTCGCGGCACGGGCGCGGCGCAGCCCCAGGACGGGGTCGGGGAGTCCGGGCGTGCGCGGGCCGATGCCGTAGCCCTGCGGGTTGTCGGACGTCAGGGCCAGGCGGCTCGCGTGGCGCACGACGTCGTGGTTCGACAGCACCCAGGTCGACGGGGCGCCGACGGCGGCGAAGGCCTCGACGGAGGAGTCGATGATGTCGCGGAGGGCGGGTGCGCTCCACGGGGTCTCGAGGTAGGCGAAGTTGAAGGCCTGGTGCATCTCGTCGGGGCGGACCCAGCGGGCGAGCTTGGAGAGCGGCTGCACCCACGCCTCGGCGCAGAGCACGCGGTCGTCCGGGTACTCGGCGAGCAGGGAGTGCCAGTCGCGGTAGATCTCGTGGACGCCGTCCTGCGCCCAGTAGGGGGCGGTAACGGGATCCTCGCCGTCGGCGGGAGCGACTCCGCCCATCGACCCGCTGTCGGCGGGCGGCGTGTAGTCGGGCAGCCCCTCGGCCTTGATCATCCCGTGTGCCACGTCGACGCGGAAGCCGTCGACGCCGCGGTCGAGCCAGAAGCGGAGGACCTCCCGGAAGCGCTCGCGCACCCACTCGTTCGTCCAGTCGAAGTCGGGCTGCGAGGTGTCGAAGAGGTGCAGGTACCACTGGCCGGCCGAGCCGTCGGGCTCCATGACGCGTGTCCACGCGGGGCCGCCGAAGACAGACTCCCAGTTGTTCGGGGGCAGCTCGCCCGACTCGCCCCGGCCGTCGCGGAACAGGTAGCGCGCCCGCTCGGCGCTGCCCGCGGGAGCGGCGAGCGCCTCCTGGAACCAGCGGTGGGCGCTGGAGGAGTGGTTGGGGACGAGGTCGACGATGATCCGGATGCCCAGGGCGTGAGCGCGGGCGAGCATCGCGTCGAAGTCGGCGAGGGTGCCGAAGAGCGGATCGACGTCGCAGTAGTCGGCGACGTCGTAGCCCGCGTCCTTCTGCGGCGAGGTCATGAAGGGCGAGAGCCAGATCGCGTCGACGCCGAGCTCGGCGAGGCTCTCGAGGCGCGAGGCGATGCCGGGCAGGTCGCCGATGCCGTCGCCGTCCGCGTCCGCGAAGGAGCGCGGGTAGATCTGGTAGATGACGGCGGTGCGCCACCACTCGGCTGCCCGGCGGTGCTCGGCCTCGGAGTCGGGGCCGGGGGAGTTCTCGGGCGCGCCGGAGAGAGCGGAGTCCAGGGTCATGGGGTCGAGTTTATCGGGCGGCTCAGGGGCGCCGGGGGCACGCCCTCCGCCGTCCCGTACAGTCGACGGGTGATCGATGAGACGCCGGACGAGGCCCGAGCCCGACGCCGACGGGCGCTGCTGTGGGTGGTGCCGCTGCTGGTGCTGCTGGTCGGCGGCCTGGTCGCCGTCACCCTCGCGATCGGCGGATTCGCGCTGCGCAGCATGACCGGCGCCTCCGCCGTGCAGCTCGTCCTCGTCGCCTAGGCGGTCGCGGCCGGGCCGTCCTCGTCCTCGGGCGGGGGCGCGGAGGAGGTGCGCGCCCGCTCCTCGGACGCGTGCGCGGTCTCGGGCCCGGTCGCGCGGGCCTGCTCGTCGGCGCGGGTGACCGCCTCCGCGAGCTCGTCGGCGATGAGGTACCCGGGAGAGACGGCCTCGGCCCGGTAGGCCGCCCGGCCGACCATGTGCGCCGAGACGGGCACGGTCAGCAGCTGGAAGCCGATCACCAGCACGATGGTCCCTGCGGCGGCGAAGCCGGGGTTCCGGATGGCGACCGCGAGCATCACGCAGATCAGTCCGAGCACCTGCGGCTTCGTGCCCGCGTGCATCCGGGAGAGCAGGTCGTCGAACCGCATCAGGCCGATCGCGGCCAGCAGCGAGAGCAGGGCGCCGACCAGCAGCAGCACAGCGGTGAGCACGTCGAAGAACAGGTCCATGTCAGTCCTCCTCGCGGTTGGCCATGAACTTGGCGACGCTGATCGATCCGAAGACGGCGAACAGCGCGAGCCCGAGCGCGACGGGCAGGGTCCGCGCGTGGTGGTTGACCGCCATCTCGGCGCCGATCCCGCAGATGATCGTCGCGACGAGCACGTCGGCCGCGACGACCCGGTCGAGCACGGACGGACCGCGGAGGATCCGCACGAGCGCGAGCAGGCAGGCGGCGCCGAAGACCGGCACCAGGATCCAGATCAGCCAGTCGATCACCGGACCACCCCCGATCCGGCCTCGATCGGCCGATTCACGCGCTGCACGTCCTCGCGGGAGCCGATGGCCCGGACGATGCGCGCTTCCGTCCGGAGGACCGTCCGGCGCACCTCGTCGATCCGCTCGCCCTCGTCGTGGGTCACGCCGAGCACGTGCAGGTAGAGGACGTTCAGCTGCGGGTCCACGTCGATCACCAGGGAGCCGGGGACGAGCGAGACGGCCTCCGTCGTCCAGACGAGCATCCCCTCGGAGCGGCTGCGCAGGTGCACGGCGACGATGGCGTTGTGGACCGGGACGGGCAGGGTCAGGATCTGCCAGGACACCCGCACCGAGGCCACCGCGATGTCGGCCAGCAGGCGCAGGAGGAAGAGGAGCACGAACCACGGGTTGATGCGGTTCGAGAACTCGACCGGCGGCAGGTAGAACACCCGGGTGATCAGCAGGGCGACCAGGAAGCCGGTGACGATCGACAGCACCGAGACGTCGTCCCAGAGCAGCACCCAGATCCCGACGAGGGTCACGAACATCGCGACGCGGTTCCAGATGTCGACGCGGCGGCGGGGGCTCATCGCGGCCCCTCCTCTCCGAAGGACGAGTCGCGGTAGACGGTCGCGATGTAGGTCGCGGGGTCGGCGACCGCGCTCGCCGCTCGCTCGCTCGCGTCGTAGAGGGGACCGGCGCCGACGGTCAGCACGACGCCGACGACGACCATCCCCGCGGTGGCGAGCACCATCATGGGCGGCGAGTGGCGGGTGCGGATGCTGCCCGTGTCGTGGGGGTCCTCCTGCAGCTGGTCGATCAGGGGCGACTCGTAGCCGGGCACCTCCTCCTGGCGGCGCCAGAAGACCATGTTCCAGACGCGCGCGACGGCGTAGAGGGTCAGGAGCGAGGTCACGGCCCCGGCGGCGATGACGGCCCAGATCAGCCACGAGGGCTGGTCGGCGGCCGACTCCGTGCCGGCGACGAAGAGCCCCACCTTGCCGAGGAAGCCGGTGAACGGCGGGATCCCGCCGAGGTTCATCGCGGGGATGAAGTAGAGCAGCGCCAGCAGCGGCGAGGCCTTGAGCAGCCCGCCGAGGCGCAGGATCGAGGTGGTGCCGCCGACGCGCTCGATCAGGCCGGTCGCGAGGAAGAGCGTCGTCTGCACCGTGATGTGGTGGATGACGTAGAAGATCGTCGCCGCGTAGCCGGCCGGGGTGCCCACGGCGATCCCGAAGACCATGTAGCCGATGTGCGAGACCAGCGTGAAGGACAGCATCCGCTTGATGTCGGCCTGCGCGACCGCACCGAGGATGCCGACGATCAGCGTCAGCAGCGCCACCACCAGCAGCACTTCGCTCAGCCTCCCTCCCGGGAAGAGCAGGGTCTCGGTGCGGATCAGCGCGTACACGCCGACCTTGGTGAGGAGTCCGGCGAAGACGGCGGTGACCGGCGCCGGAGCCGTGGGGTACGAGTCCGGGAGCCAGAACGACAGGGGGAACACGGCCGCCTTGATCCCGAAGCCGAGCAGCAGCACCACGTGGAGCACCAGCTGCACGTCGGCGGGGAGCTCGGCGATGCGGATCGAGAGCTGCGCCATGTTGACCGTGCCGGTGGCGCCGTAGAGCAGGCCGATGGCCGAGAGGAAGAACACGCTCGAGACCAGGCTGACGACCACGTAGGTCGTGCCGGCGCGGATCCGCGGCGCGGTGCCGCCCAGGGTGATCAGCACGTAGCTCGCGGCCAGCAGGATCTCGAAGCCGACGTAGAGGTTGAACAGGTCGCCCGCGACGAAGGCGTTGAGGATGCCCGCCGAGAGGATCAGGTAGGTCGGGTGGAAGATCGTGACCGGCGTCTCGCGGTTGCCGTCGACGAGGCCCTGGCCGACCGAGAACAGCAGGACGCCCAGCAGGGTGATCGAGGTGATGACGAGCATCAGCGCGGCGAGCGGATCGACGACCAGCACGATGCCCCACGGCGGCTCCCAGCCGCCCACGTAGACGGCGCTGCCGCCTCCGTCGCCGGTGAGGACCAGCACGAGCATCACCGAGGAGATCACCAGAACGCTCGAGAGCGTCACGATGTTCACGGTGATCTGCGCGCGCCGGTGGCGTCCGAGGATCAGCGCGACGGCCGCTCCCAGGAGGGGGAGGGTGACGACGAGCGGGATCAGGGCGTTCATCGGTCCTCCTTCCTGTCGTCGGTCATGGCGCTCTCCCCGTGCTTGGCGGCGGTGCCCTCGTCGCTGGACTCGAGCAGGACGTCGAGCGCCCGGTCGTCGGCGGTGGTCTGGGCCGAGATGCCCGCCGCGTCCTCGCGGACGGAGGCGTCGGTCTCGTCGTCCTCCACCTGGTCGGCGTTGGCGAGGCGCCAGCGCCGGTAGATCATCGCGAGGAGGAAGGCGGACACCCCGAAGGTGATCACGATCGCGGTGAGGATCAGCGCCTGCGGCAGCGGGTCGGCCATCTCGGCGGCGATCTGCTCGTAGGAGCGCCCGTCGTCGGTGACGAACGGCGCGATGCCCGAGCGGCCGGCCATCAGCAGGATGAGGATGTTGGTCGCGTTCCCGACGAGCAGGAACCCGATCAGGATGCGGGTGAGGCTGCGCTCGAGCATCTGGTAGACGCCCGCCGCGTACATCACCGCCATCACGACGACGAGGACGAGGGTGATGCTCATGCGCCGTCCCCCCTGCCCGGTCCGCCGACGACCGTGGAGCCGGTGGGGAGCGAGGTCTCGAGCCCGTCGACCGTGCCCTGGCCGGGGCCGGGGGTGCTGTCCGTCGAGTGCGTGACGCCGTCGCCCGAGGGGGAGCCCTGCTCGGCCTCCTCGCCGTGGCGGTCGACCTCGCCGCCGAGGCTGCGGAGGATGTCGAGGGCGAGGCCGATCACGATCAGGTACACCCCGATGTCGAAGAGGGTGGACGTGCCCAGGTGGAGCTCGCCCAGCACCGGCACCTCGAGGTCGAGCCAGCTCGATTCGAGGACCTCGAGGCCGAAGGCGAGGGAGGAGACGGCCGTGCCGACGGCGAAGAAGAGGCCGAGTCCGAGGACCTTGCCCGCGTCGATCGGCGCGGCCTCGCCGAGCTCGAAGCGGCCGCCGGCGAGGTAGCGCGCGACGAGGGCGAGACCGGCGAGCAGGCCGCCCGCGAAGCCTCCGCCCGGGGTGTTGTGTCCGGTGAAGAGCAGGTAGACCGACACGATCATCGCGGGGTGGAAGAGCAGGCGCACCAGCACCTCGAGCACGATCGAGCGGTTCTCCGGCCGGAGCGTGCGCCCGGCGACGAGCCAGGAGCCGCGGTCGCCGTCGCGCTCGGCGTCGGCGGAGGAGGTGGTCAGGTCCATCGCGCGCTCGCGGCGGTCGTCGGCGCTCTGCGACTCGAGGCGGGGAGCGCCTCCGGCCCGGCTGGAGAGGAAGATCAGGCTCGCGACGCCGGTGGCGACCACGACGAGGACCGAGATCTCGCCCATCGTGTCCCAGGCGCGGATGTCGACGAGCAGGACGTTGACGATGTTGCGGCCCTTGCCCTCCTCGTAGGCGAGGCGGGGCAGCTCGGCCGAGATCGGCGTCGCGGTCCGGGCGCCGAGGGCGATGGTGGCGGCGAGGGCCATGACTGCTCCGACCGCGATGCCGATGACGGCGCGCAGGCGCTTGCGCATCGGCTGGTGCTTCGCGGCGATGCGGGTCGGGAGGCGGCGCAGCACCAGGACGAAGACCACGAGGGTCACCGTCTCGATCAGCGCCTGGGTGAGGGCGAGGTCCGGTGCACCCTGCAGGGCGAAGAGGGCCACCATCCCGTAGCCGGTGGCGCCGGCCAGCAGCACGGCGGCGACGCGGTTGCGGGCGATCGCGCACAGCACCGCCGCGAGGATCATCACGGCCGCGACCGCGAGCTGGCCCGGGCTGTCCCAGAAGACGAGATCGCCCGGCCAGGTGCGGTTGAGGGCGGCCGCACCGCCGACGCCGAGGACGAAGACCGCGAAGATCACCGTCAGGTAGCGGGGGAGCGAGCCGCGCTGGACGGACTCGGTGACCGTGCTGGCGACGCGGTCGAGCCAGCGGACTGTGGCCCAGTAGCCCTCGGCGGAGTCGATCCGGTTGGGCAGCATCGACTGGGCGCGCGCGACGGCGACGCGCTTGGCGAAGAGCAGGAGTCCCACGGCGATCACGAGGGCGCTGAGTGCCAGCGCGGGCTCGAAGCCGTGCCAGAGCGCGAGGTGGTAGCCGCCGTGGTCGGAGGCCTCCGCGGCGGCGGCGAGCTCCGGGTCGGCGTCCGGGGCGGCGTAGGGGAGGGTGTCCGCGTAGACGGCGACGAGCGGGTCGAGCACGGAGGCGGCGATCCCGCCGATCATGCTGGCGGCGGCCAGCAGCACCGGGGCGGCGGTGAAGGTCCACGGCTCGGCGTGCAGGTGCGTGTCCTCGAGCCCCTTCTTCCGGGCGAAGGCGCCCCAGAAGAAGCGCGCGGAGTAGGCCACGGTGAGGATCGAGCCGAGGACGAGGCCGACCAGCGCGACCCAGGCCCAGAACGAGCCCTGCTCGATCGCCGAGATCAGGCTCGTGAACACGGCCTCCTTGGCGACGAAGCCCAGCAGCGGCGGGATGCCCGCCATCGACAGCACGCCGACGAGGGCGGCGCCCGCGAGCACCGGCGCCTGCCGTCCCAGGCCGCTGAGCTTGCGGAGGTCGCGCGTGCCGGCGCGGTGGTCGACGATGCCGACGGTGAGGAAGAGCAGCGCCTTGAAGAGGGCGTGGGCGACGAGCAGGGTCAGTCCGGCCAGCGCGGCGTCGCGCGAGCCGAAGCCGACGGCGACGGTCAGGAAGCCGAGCTGGCTGACGGTGCCGTAGGCCAGCACGAGCTTGAGGTCGTACTGCCGGAGCGAGCGCCAGCCGCCGACGAGCATGGTCCAGACTCCGACGCTCACCACCACGGGCAGCCAGACGGAGTCGTCGGCGAAGCCCGGCGCGAGGCGCGCGACGAGGTAGATGCCCGCCTTCACCATCGCGGCGGCGTGCAGGTAGGCGCTGACCGGCGTGGGAGCGGCCATCGCGGCCGGCAGCCAGAAGTGGAACGGCACCAGGGCGGACTTCGAGAACGCGCCGAGCAGCACCAGCACCAGCGCCGTCGACACGATCGGGCCGGAGGGGGCGGCGGCGACGATCCCGGAGAGGCTGGTGGTACCGGCCTGCACGATCAGGACGATGATCCCGACCAGCATCGCCAGCCCGCCGAGAGTCGTGACCAGGAGCGCCTGGAGACCGGCACCCCGGCTCTCCTTGCGCCCGCTGTAGTGGCCGATGAGGAGGTAGGAGAGGACGCTCGTCGCCTCCCAGAAGACGAAGAGGATGATCACGTCGTCGGCCGTGACCAGCCCGTACATCACTCCGGCGAACGCGGACAGGAGCGCTGCGAACCGGCCCAGCGAGGGCTCGTCGCGGCTGAAGTACGTCGCGCAGTAGGCGAGGACCAGCGCGCCGACTCCGCTGACCACGAGGGCGAGGACGATCGAGAGCGCGTCCAGGCGGAAGGAGAGGGCGATGTCGAGCGCGGGGATCCACGGCACGGACTCGCGGATCTCGCCGCCGTCGAGGATCGTCGGCAGGGCGGTCGCGGTCGCGACGAAGCTCGCGGCCGGGATCAGCGCCAGCGCGTAGAACGTCTTCGGCCCGAACCGGTCCACCAGCCAGGGGGTCACCACGGCGATCGCGAACGAGATCACGAGGATGAGGAGCATCACATGTTCCTCCCAAGGTGTACCCAGCGCATAAGTCGGTCAAGAATATCGGAGCGCCCTCTCGCGGAACCTGAGTGCGCGGAGGCTTGACGGCCCCGTCGTGATCCGCCAGGGCTCTACCGTGGGGAGCATGGCCCGCTCGCTCCTCCCCGACCAGCTCTGCCGACTCCGCGTCCACGACCTCGCGTCGGGGGAGTCGACGACCGTCTTCGAGTCCGACTCCGTCCTCGTGGAGGCGCCGAACTGGACTCCGGACGGCTCCGCCCTGATCGTGAACGGCGACGGCGGCCTCTTCCGGCTGCCGCTCGAGGGGGCGCCCGTGCTCGAGCCGATCCCGCTCGACGGAGTGCCGGCCGAGCTCAACAACGACCACGTGCTCGCCCCGTCCGGCGGGCTCGCCTACGTCTCGGCGCGCGACGGGCACCTCTACGCGGTCGAGCTCGACGGCTCCGCCCCCGCCCGCCGCCTGACCGCCGAGCGCGAGGGCGCGCGCTTCAAGCACTACCTGCACGGCGTCTCGCCCGACGGCGCGACCCTCGCGCTGATCGGCGGCGGCGACGCCTCCGGGCGGTGGCGGACCGACGTCTACACGATGCCGGCCGGAGGAGGCGCGCTCACCGCCCTGACCGACGACGAGCCGGCCGACGACGGCGTCGACGTCTCGGCCGACGGCCGCACCCTCGTCTTCAACTCCGAGCGGGCCGGAGGAGGTGCGCAGCTGTTCCGGATCGGCCTCGATGGCTCCGCGCTCTCCCGCCTGGTCGAGTCGGACACGGTCGACTGGTTCCCGCACGAGTCGCCCGACGGCGCTCACCTGCTCTATCTCGCCTATCCGGAGGGGACGGCCGGGCACCCCGAGAACGTCGACGTCGAGCTGCGGCTGCTCGACCTCCCCGGGCGCTCGACGCTCGAGCCCGGCCGCGTGCTGGAGCGCCTCCACGGCGGGCAGGGGACGATCAACGTCTCCGGCTGGGCGCCGGACTCGACGCGCTTCGCCTACGCCGATTACCCGCGGCGCTGAGAGCCTGAGTCCTTGCCGCGCATGCGCGTGAGGGGGATCGATCACGGCGGGGAGCGGGTCTTGAATCGGGAGATGACCATCGACAGCGCAGCATCCTCCTCCGTCACCCGCTCGCCGCTCGGCGACTCCGGCATCGACGTCTTCCCGCTCTCGCTCGGCGACTCCGGCATCGACGTCTTCCCGCTCTCGCTCGGCGGCAACGTCTTCGGCTGGACCGCGGGGCGGCAGACCTCCTTCGATGTCCTCGACGGCTACACGGCCGCGGGCGGCGACTTCATCGACACCGCCGACGCCTACTCCGCCTGGGTCCCGGGCAACACGGGCGGCGAGTCCGAGACGATCATCGGCGAGTGGCTCGCGCAGCGCTCGGGGGACCGGGACGACGTGGTGATCGCGACGAAGGCGGGCCGCCACCCGCAGTTCACCGGCCTCGCGCCCGACAGCGTGCGTGCGGCCGCCCGCGCCTCCCTCGAGCGCCTCGCGACCGACCGGATCGACCTCTACTACGCCCACTTCGACGACGAGGCCGTGCCGATGGCCGACATCGCCGCCGTGTTCTCCGAGCTCGTGGACCAGGGCCTCGTCCGCGCGATCGGAGTGTCGAACTTCAGCGCCGAGCGCGTCGCGGAGTGGCTGCGCATCGCGGGCGAGGAGGGCCTGCACGCGCCCGTCGCGCTGCAGCCGCACTACAACCTCGTGGAGCGCGGGATCGAGGCCGACCTGCTGCCCCTCGCCCGCGAGGCGGGGCTGGCCGTCGTCCCCTACTCCGCCCTGGCGTCGGGATTCCTGACCGGCAAGTACCGCGACGGATCGACGCCCGAGGGTCCGCGCGCCGACGGCGCCTCCCGCTACCTCGACGGCCGTGGCCGCCGGGTGCTGGCGGCGCTCGACGTGGCGGCGGAGGCGCACGGCGCCGAGGTGGCGACGGTGGCGCTCGCGTGGCTCCGCTCGCAGCCCGGAGTGGTCGCGCCGATCGCCAGCGCCCGCGTGATGGAGCAGCTGCCGGCGCTGATCGCCTCGGCCTCCCTCGAGCTGAGCGCGGAGGAGCTCGCCGCGCTCGACGAGGCGAGCCGGGCGTAGCCGCAGACGGGCGGCCGCGGGGGCGCGTCCCCCGCGGTCATCGACGCTCCGCGGAGGTGCTATCGTCTAACGGTGCCAAATCGCGGGCACGCCCCGAGAGGGGCTGTCAGACCCGCAGGTGCGCCCCCTTAGCTCATTGGTAGAGCACTTCCTTGGTAAGGAAGAGGTAGTGGGTCCGATTCCCACAGGGGGCTCCGTTCCCCGCAGGCCAGACCTGCGAAGAACGCGCGGCGGGGTAGCTCAGGTGGTTAGAGCACACGGCTCATAATCGTGGTGTCGCGGGTTCAAGTCCCGCTCCCGCTACAGCGAGAAGGCCCCGGTTCGCGCGTCGAGCCGGGGCCTTCGGCGTTCCCGGGCGAGGTCCTGCCCGCGGGAGAGGTCTCAGACCGCGCAGCCCGCGAAGAGCACGTCGTCCGAGGAGACCAGGTCCTCCAGGGTCAGCAGGCGGTCGAGGTCGTGGCCGGCGGCCAGGGCGTTGGCGCGCTCCGGTGCGGTCTGGGGGGCGAGGCGCCCCTCCATGACCCCGCCGAGGGCGCGGACGGCGCACGCGGCGACCACTCCCTCCGGGGTGCCGCCGATGCCGAGGACGAGGTCGACGCGGCCCGCGGGATCGGCCGCCTCGATCGCGACCGACACGTCGCCCTCGCCGCGCAGCTCGAGCGCGACCCCGGCCGCGCGCAGAGCCGCGATGAGCCCGGAGTGACGCGGCTTGTCGAGCACGACGACGACCAGCTCCGCGACGGGCTTCCCGAGCGCCGCCGCCAGCCGTGCGGCGTTCTCGGCGGGAGGGAGGTCGAGCGAGACCGCGCCCCGGCCCGCTCCGGAGCAGACCAGCTTGTCCATGTAGAACACGTCGCGCGGGTCGAACAGCGTGCCTCGCGGGGCGAGCGCGATCACGCTCACCGAGCCGGGGAGCCCCTCCGCCGTGAGCCGGGTGCCGTCGAGCGGATCGACCGCCACGTCGCAGGAGGGAGCGGAGGCGCGGCCGAGGCGCTCGCCGTTCGCGAGCATCGGGGCCTCGTCCTTCTCGCCCTCGCCGATCACGACGATGCCGTCGAACGGAGCGTCGGCCAGCACGGCGCGCATCGCCGCGACCGACGCCTCGTCCGCCGCGACCTTGTCGCCGCGCCCGTACCAGCCGCGCGCCGCCTCGGCCGCCGCGCGCACGGCGGCGGCCACCGCCTCCTGCAGCTCGGCCGGGTAGGCGGTCGACGCGATCAGCCGCAGGCCGCTCATGCGCGCGCGGGCTGGGCGGTCGCGGTGCGGACCAGCCGCTCCAGGGTGCGCAGGCCGTCGGAGGAGAGCACCGACTCCAGGTGCCCCTGCACCGACGCGACGTGCTCGCCGCGCAGGGCGTTGACCACTCCCGTCTCCGGGTCGACCGACACCTCGAGCCCCAGCCGGGGCGTGCGCGCGACGCCGGGGGCGACCGAGGAGAAGGTGTTGTAGAAGCCGATCGCGGCGTCCTCGCCGAACACGTCCACCGCCAGGCGCACGCCCTGGCGGGGCGCGGGAAGCGGCTCGACCGGGAGGCCCGCCAGCAGCGACAGCATCTGGTGGCTGAGGCAGACGGCGAGCATCGGCCGCTCGGCCTCGAGCCGCGCGGTCATCAGCGAGCGCAGGTGCGCGATCCGCGGCTCGGAGTCGTCGCGGGGGTCGCCCGGGCCCGGGCCGAAGACGACGAGGTCGTCGCTCAGCACGTCGGCGACCTCCGACCAGCGCTCGACCCGGGCGTCCATCCCGAGGTGGCGCAGCTGGTGGGCGAGCATCGTCGTGAACTGGTCCTCGTTGTCGACGATCAGCGCGGTGTGCCCGGCGAGGCCGGCGATGTGCTCGGGCGCCTGGGGCCGGAGCCAGAACGAGGCGAGCCGCTCGTTGCGCGCCTCGAGCGCCTCCTGCACGCCCGGCTGCGCGTTCAGGTCGATGGCCGGCGGCACCTCGCGGTGCGGCAGCAGGCCCAGGGCGGAGAGGACGCCCGACGCCTTCGCCCGCGTCTCGGCGACCTCGCCCTCGGGGGTGGAGTGGCGCACGAGCGTCGCGCCGGCCGGCACGGTGAGGCGGCCGTCCGCGCGGAGGTAGGCGGTGCGGATGAGGATGGGGGCGTCGACCGTGTAGCCGTGCTCCTCCGGCTCGAAGAGGGCGAGCACGCCGGAGTAGTAGCCGCGGGGCTCCTTCTCGTACTCGGCGATCACGGCGCACGCGTTCTCCATCGGCGAGCCGGTGACCGTGGGCGCGAACATCGTCAGCCGCAGGACCTCGCGCACGTCGAGTCCGGTGCGGCCCTCGAGCAGGTACTCGGTGTGGCTGAGCCGCGACATCTGCTTGAGGAACGGCCCGAGGATGCGGCCGCCGTCCGGGCAGACCGCGCTCATCATCTTCATCTCCTCGTCCACGACCATGAAGAGCTCCTCGCTCTCCTTGACGTCGGCGAGGAACGCGAGCACCTCCTCCCCGGTGGGTCCGGCCGCGGGGTGGCGGAAGGTGCCGCTGATCGGGTTCATCATCGCGACGCCGTCGCGCACCGAGACGTGGCGCTCGGGGGTCGCGCCGACGGCGGTGACCGTCTGCGCGCCGTCGACGCCGGGGGTGTGGATCGCGAAGGTCCAGTACGCGCCGGACTCGTCGGTGAGCAGGCGGCGGAACCAGGCCAGGACCGCCTCGACGGGCGGCGCGTCGGTCTGCGCGACGAAGGCGCGGTTGATGACGAAGTTGGCGCCCTCGCCGCGGCCGATCTCGTCCTCGATCACCCGGCGGACGATGTCGGCGTACTCGTCGTCCGGCACGTCGAAGCCGCGCTCCTCGACCGGGATCTCCCGCTCGGGCAGGAGCCGCAGCACCTCCGCCAGGGGGACGCTCTCGCGCTCGCGCACCACGAGGTTGCGCAGCGGGGCTCCGTCGTCCTTCGCCGCGAAGCCGCGCTCGCGCACCTGCCGGTAGGGCACCAGGGTCAGCACGTCGTCGCCGTCGAGCGGGATGTCGGCCAGGCCCTCGACGTCGAGCACGTCGCCCGTGAACACGTCGACGGCGTCGCGGCCCTGGCGGAGGACCACCGCGAACGGCAGCGTCCCGTCGGAGGCGAGGATGCGGGAGAGGAGCGAGGTCATCGTGGTCCTTGAATCGGGTCGTGCCCCACCCGGGCCCTGACATGCAGAACGACCGCCCGGAGGAGGCGGTCGCGTGCGAGGGGTCTGCGCGTCGGTCCGCCTAGGAGGCGGGCCACCAGGGGCTTCGGATCGACGTGCGCACGCGGCGAGTCTAGGGGAGAGGCGGGCGGCGGCCAAGCGGTGTCAGACGGCCGGCCGCTCGGTCGGCTCGCCCCGCAGGGTCCGGAGCAGAAGGGTCGCGCCGGCCGTCGCGGCGGGGGTGGCGACGACCGCGCCCCCGGGGACGAGGAACGCCAGGTAGACGGCGATGCCGAAGCCGAGCGAGACCGCGCGGTGCTCGCCGAGGAGGCGGCGGCGGTCGCGGAGGGAGAGCCCCCGGGCGTCGCCCGCGAACCCGGTCAGCTCGAGCGCGAGGGCCCTCCCGCCGACCAGGGCGCCGGCGACGAGGCCGACGATCGAGCCGACCAGCGGCACCAGGCCCAGCAGCACCAGGACCACGCCGATCCCGAGGGAGGTGGCGACCAGCACGGCGGAGTCGCGGAGGCCGCGGCC
This sequence comes from Rathayibacter sp. AY1D5, assembly GCF_002932515.1. Classification (NCBI taxonomy): domain Bacteria; kingdom Bacillati; phylum Actinomycetota; class Actinomycetes; order Micrococcales; family Microbacteriaceae; genus Rathayibacter; species Rathayibacter sp. AY1D5. Next base: position 36,261 of record NZ_PSVU01000027.1, on the reverse strand, counting down.
GACCCCCTGCCAGAAGGTGCTCTCGCGCTCGTCGGGCACGCCGCCGAGGTCGTCCTCGACCCGCCGCCAGATCCGCTCGTAGAAGGGGTCGCCGACCAGCAGGGTCACCGCGGCGAAGAGGACCACGCCGAGGGCGAGCACGGCGCCGACCACCGCGATCGAGAGCACCAGGCGGACGGTGGCGGCCGTGCCCTCGTCCCAGCCGCCGGCGAACGGGGTGAGCACGGTCACCGCGTCCTGCACCCGCGTGAGCACCAGGACCAGCACGCCGACGAAGACCAGGCCGACGATCAGGGGCGGGATCGCGCCGAGGAGCATCGCCCGCGGCGAGCGGACCCAGGTGCGGAAGCCGCGGAGGAAGAGCCGGGCACCGAGGCCGAGATCGCGGAGGACGCTCATCCCCCGATCCTCGCAGGTGGGTCCGGCCTGGCGGTCCGGTAGAACACCCGACCGTGCGGGGTGCGGAGCCTCAGACCCGCTCGAACGGAGCGAGCAGCCCCGCCATCGCCTTCGTCCGCGGCGCGGCGTACTCGTCGCGCCGCGAGGTGCTGACGCCCATCGCGACGAGCCCCTCCACCAGGCGCACCGCCGAGGCGACGCCGTCGATCACGGGCACGCCCAGCTCCCGTGAGAGGTCGCGGCACAGGTCGGCCATGCCCGCGCAGCCCAGCACGATCGAGTCGGACCCGTCGACGGCCAGCGCTGCGGCGCACTCCGCCAGGATCGCGCGGCGGGCGTCGGAGCGGGGGTCGTCGAGTTCGAGCACGGGGATGTCGCAGGCGCGCACCTGACGGCAGGCGTCGCCGAACCCGGCGCGGCGGGCGATGTCCCAGGCGCGGCCGCTCGTGCGCGAGAGCGTGGTGACCACGCTGAAGCCCCGGCCGACGAGCGCGGCCATGTGCATGGCGGCCTCGGCGATCCCCACGACCGGGCCGCTCGCGATCTCGCGCGCGGCGTCGACGCCCGGGTCGCCGAAGCACGCGACGACCGCGCCGTCGCTGCCGGCCGCCTCCGCCCGGGCGATCTCGTGCAGGACGCCGGGCACGGCGAGCGCCTCGTCGTAGTGGCTCTCGATCGACGCCGGACCCATCGGCGGGGTGACGGCCGTGATCTCGGTGCCGAGCGAGGCGACGGAGCGGGCGGCCCGGCCGATCGCCGCGGTCATCGCAGTGCTGGTGTTCGGGTTGACGACGGTGATGCGCATGGTGGTTCCTCGGTTCGGGTGCCGGGAGGGGGAGGGACCCGCCCGGCCGCCGGTCCGCGGGATGCGGAGCGGCCGGGGCGGATCCCTCCTCCGTGCCGGCCGGATCAGACGGTCGAGCCGTCGCTGACGTGCTCGAGGTCCTCGTCGAGGCGCCCGATCCGCGGCGCGCGCCGCTCGAGCACGGCCATCGCGACGAATCCGAGCCCGCAGCCGAGGAACCAGCTGTAGTCGCCGAGCCAGGTGAACTCCGCGCCTCCCGCCTCCGCGATCCAGCGCGGCACGAGCACCGAGGCGACGGAGGGGACTCCGCCGATCACGGTCGCCCAGACGGCGTTGGGGTTGAAGCCGCGCGAGAACCAGTAGCGGCCCTTCTCGCTCATCGTGTAGAGGTCGTCCACCCAGACGCGCTGGCGGCTGATCAGGTAGTAGCCCGCGATGAGGACGCCGAACAGCGGTCCGATCAGCGCGCCGAGGATGCCGAGCGTGTAGTGGATGGCGGTGTCGTTCGAGTACCAGTTCCACGGGGTGAGCAGCACCGAGCCGACGGCGGCGATCATGCCGCCCATCCGCCAGCTGATCTTCTTCGGGTTGACGTTCGAGAAGTCGAACGCGGGGGAGATGAAGTTGGCGACGATGTTGATGCCGATCGTCGCGATGACGAAGGTGAGGCCGCCGAGGAGCACGGCGAACCAGGTGTCGATCCGCTCGACGGTCTCGATCGGGTCGGTGATCAGCTCGCCGAAGACCGGCACGGTCGCCGAGGCGGTGATCACGGTGAGGAGGGAGAAGAAGAGGAAGTTGATCGGGAGGCCGAGCAGGTTGCCGCGCTTCACGGCGCCGTAGCTGCGGGCGTACCGGGAGAAGTCGCCGAAGTTGAGCATCGGGCCCGAGAAGTAGGAGACGACCAGGGCGACGGCCGAGATCATCACCGGCACCGCGGCGGCGAGGTCGAGCGGCTCGCCGGAGCCGAGGGTGAGCGAGATGTTCTCCCAGCCCGCCTGCGACACCAGGTAGACGGCCAGCACGAGCATCACCACGTAGACCGCCGGTCCCGCCCAGTCGATGAAGCGGCGGATCGACTCCATGCCCCGCCAGAACAGCGCGGCCTGCGCGACCCAGAGGATCGCGTAGGAGAGGTAGCCCAGAGCCGAGAGGCCGAGGAACGACGCCTCGGGCGTGTTCAGGGCGGCCATGCCCGGGAAGAACTTGAGGAAGACGATGTTCAGCGACTGCGCCGCCAGGTAGGTCTGCACGCCGTACCAGGCGATCGCGATCAGTCCGCGGATGATCGCCGGGATGTTCGCGCCGCGGATGCCGAAGATCGCGCGGTTGATGACGGGGTAGGGCACGCCGGTGACCTGGCTGGGCTTGGCGACGAGGTTGCAGAAGACCTGCACGATCACGATGCCCACCACCAGGGCGACGAGCACCTGCCAGCCGGCCAGGCCCAGCGCGAAGAGCGAGCCCGCGGTCACGTACCCGCCGACGCTGTGCACGTCCGACATCCAGAACGCGAAGATGTTGTAGCTCGACCAGCGCTGCTTCCGGAGCGGGGCGAGGTCCTCGTTGGAGAGGCGGTCGTCGTAGCCGGCGCTCGCCGCGGCGGCGGGATCCGGATCGACGGGAGGAGCGGTGACTCGGGGTGCGGTGACTCGGTCGGACATGGGTGGATCCACCTCTCGGGCGGTCGTGCGCAGAGCGGCACGGAGCGGATGTGTCAGGGTGGTCGGGACGTCCGGCCGAGGAGGCGGGGCGTCGCGGAGAGCGTTCCGAGTGAAGTGATCACTTCACGCGGGCCACGCTACGAGTCGGGAGGCCGCCGCTCGTTTCGGCTCCGTTACGGCTGTGTGACGATCCGCGAGAGGGGACGGGCCATGCCCTCCGACGACACCGCGCCCGACGAGGCGGCCGCCCGGGCGATCGCGGACGGGGCCGGACTCGGCGCCCGGCTGCGGGAGCTGCGGCTCTCGGCGGGCCTGTCGCTGAAGGCACTCGCCGGGCGACTCGGCATCTCCGTGAGCGCCGTCTCGCAGATCGAGCGCGGAGCCATGCAGCCCTCGGTCGGCCGGCTGATCGCCCTCGTGGACGCGCTGGGGGTCCCGCTGTCCGCCGTGTTCGACCAGGGCGCGTCGGCGCCGGTCGAGACCGCGGTCGTCCGGGCGCGCGAGTCGGCGCCCGTGGCGCTCGAGGGCGGAGTGCTGTTCCGCCGTCTGGCGCCGCGTCCGCTGGACGCCGTCGACTTCTTCGAGTCGACCTACCCGCCGGGCTCGACCTCGACGGCGCACCGGCAGCTGCTCCGCCACGACGGGTTCGAGATGGGGACGGTGACGCTCGGAGAGCTGACGGTCGAGTTCGAGGACGAGTCGGTCGTCCTCGGGCCGGGCGACGCCATCACGTTCCCGTGCGAGCGGCCGCACCGCATGGTCAACACGGGCTCGACCACGGCGATCGCGACCTGGCTGATCGTCCACCGCTGACACCGCGCCGGTGCTTCGTGCCGGACCCCTGGCGGCACCACCTGCGTATGGGACCCTGGTCCTCGCTCCTCCACAACGGGCGGACGACCGTCTCCTGTCCACACCCCGGTCGGGATCGGGGCGCGGCGGGCCCTCGGTGTCGGTACCGCCTGGTGGGCTGGTCTCCTCGACCGAGGGGTGCGGAACGTGGAGGAGCGGATGGACGGCAGGAACGACGAGGGGTGCCCGCGCTGGTGCGCGGGCGAGCACGACGAGCTGGTCGCGGCGGGGGAGCGGCTGCACCGCTCCGCGGCGAGCTCGCTCCCGGTGGTGCTCTGGGCGGGCCGAGACGGGGCCGCGGGCGCGACGGTGCACGTCTCCCTGTGCCGCCCGGGGGAGTCGGGGGAGGACAGGCTCCGCCTGGAGGCCGACGGGCTCGGCGAGGTCGACCTCGATCTCAGCTCGGGGTCGCGGCTGGCCGGCGCGGTGCTCCGGCTACTCGGCGCCGCGTGAGGTGCGCGGCGGGTCGGGCGGCAGGAGGTCCGTCAGCTCGATCTCGAGCGCCTCGCAGAGCGCGAGGAGGGTGTGCAGTGTGGGGTTGGCCGGCGAGCCGGGCTTCGACTCGCCCTTCTCGAACTTCTGGTAGGTGTAGCCCGCGAGCCCGGCCGCGTGGGCGATCCGCTCCTGGCTGGCGCCCTTGGCGATGCGGGCCCGGTGCATGTTGGTGCCGAGCTCGCGGGCGTAGGTCGCCCAGTCGCGCTCGGGAGTGGGTGTCGACATGCCCGCCAGCTTCGGAGAAGTTCGGCCGCGGGTCAGCCATACACGGATGGGAAATTCGCGGTGGTCATACCCGGGTGACCACCGGTGGCGCCTCCGGAGCCCCGAGGGCCCCGCGACGGCAGCGCCTAGTATGGCCGGGTGCCAGTGAACCCCGAACTCGTCGGGCGCGTCTTCGCGCCCACGGAGCCCTATCAGGTGGGGCGCGAGAAGGTGCGCGAGTTCGCCCGCGCCGTCTCCGCGACCTCCCCCCTGCACCACGACGTCGAGGCCGCCCGCGCCGCCGGGCACCCCGACCTCGTCGCTCCGCCCACCTTCGCCGTCGTCGTGCAGGAGTTCACGCTCCAGCAGCTGCTCGCCGAGCCCGACGGCGGGATCGACTTCAGCCGCGTCGTGCACGGAGACCAGCGCTTCGTGCTGTCCCGTCCGGTCGTCGCCGGCGACGAGCTGACCGCGACCCTCTCGGTCGCCGCCATCAAGAAGCTCGGCGCCCACTCGATGGTCACCACCGAGTCCCGCATGGTCGACGCGAGCGGCGAGCACGTCGTCACCGCGATCTCGACCCTCGTGGTCAGGGGAGACGAATGAGCACCGCACTGCCCGCTCTCGCCGAGCTGAGCGTCGGCCAGGTCGTCGCCGAGAGCCGCTTCCCGATCGACCGCGGCACCCTGGTGCGCTACGCGGGCGCCTCGGGCGACTTCAACCCCATCCACTACCGCGACGACGTCGCCGCCGAGGTCGGCCTGCCCGGCGTGCTCGCGCACGGCATGCTCACGATGGGCACCGCGGTGCAGGTCGTCGTCGACTGGGTCGGCGACCCCGGACGCGTGGTCGACTACCAGGTGCGCTTCACCCGCCCCGTCGTGGTGGACCCGCGCGACGGCGCCGCGATCGACGTGGTCGCCAGGATCGGCGCTGTGAACGCCGAGGAGGGCTGGGTCCGCGTCGACCTCGCCGTCTCGGTCGAGGGCCAGTCCGTCCTCGGCAAGGCCCAGGCACGGGTCCGACTCGCGTGACCTCCGCGCCGCTGCTCTCCGCCCTGACCACCCTCCGCGTCGGCGGACCCGCCGAGCGCCTCGTCGAGCCCGCCACCGAGGCGGAGCTGGTCGAGACGCTCGTCGGCCTGTGGTCGGACGACGAGCCGTGGCTGCTGCTCGGCGGCGGCTCCAACCTCCTCGTGGGCGACGACGGGGTCGAGGGCACGGTCGTGCGCGTGCGCACCACCGGCGTCGAGCGGCTCCCCTCCGACGAGCCGGGGCGCGTGCTCCTGCGGGTCCAGGCGGGCGAGTCGTGGGACGGCCTCGTCGCGACGACCGTGGAGCGCGGCTGGGCGGGCCTCGAAGCACTCAGCGGCATCCCCGGCACGGTCGGTGCGTCGCCGGTGCAGAACATCGGCGCCTACGGCCAGGAGCTCTCGGACACGCTGGTCGCGGTCGACTTCCTCGACGAGGGCGCCCGCGAGCCCGTCCGGCTGACGGCGGAGGAGCTGCAGTTCGCCTACCGCACCTCCGTGATCAAGCAGGGCCGCCGGGGCGCGGTGCTGGCCGTCGAGTTCGCGCTCGAGGAGGTCGGCGCCGAGGGCGACGGCACTCCCGTCGCCTACGGTCAGCTGGCGTCGGCGCTCGGAGTCGCGCTCGGCGACCGCGTGCCGCTCGCGCGGGTGCGCGAGACCGTGCTGGCGCTGCGTGCGGGCAAGGGCATGGTCCTCGATCCGGAGGACCCGGACACCGCGAGCGCCGGCTCCTTCTTCACCAACCCCCTCGTCACGAGCGCGTTCGCCGACTCCCTGCCGCCCGAGGCGCCGCGCTGGCCGGTCGAGCCGACGGCGGAGGCGCCCGTCATCACTCCGCTCGCCGCGGTCGAGGCAGGAGCGCCCGTCGGGCTGCCCGTGCCTCTCCGCGCCGACGGCCTGGTGAAGCTCAGCGCCGCGTGGCTGATCGAGCACGCCGGCGTCTCGCGCGGTTTCGCCCTGCCCGGCTCGCGGGCCGCCGTGTCGAGCAAGCACACCCTCGCCCTGACCAACCGCGGAGGAGCGACGGCCGAACAGGTCGCTGAGCTCGCCCGGTACGTCCAGGGCCGCGTCCTGGCGGAGTTCGGCGTGCTGCTGCACCCCGAGCCCGTCGTGGTCGGCACCGCGGTCTGAGTCCGCGCGGTCTGCGCGCGCAGGCCCCGCGCTCGCGGGGACGCGCGCCCTCCGGCCGCGGCCTCCTCCGGCTCAGCTGTCGCGGCGGATCCAGCGGAAGCCGAAGCGGCAGGCGACGAGCCCCACGACGAGCCAGATACCGAGCACCAGCGCGACGCCGCCGAGGTCCCACGACCCGTTCACCTCCGCCTCCTCGAACCCGCTCGGCAGGAACACGGCGCGCATGCCCTGCGCGATCCACTTGAGCGGGAAGACGCTCGCCGTGTTCTGCAGCCAGTCCGGCAGCGTCGTGAACGACAGGTACGACCCCGAGATGAACTGCAGCACGAGCAGCGGCGGCACGATCACGGCGGTCGCGCTCTTGCCCGAGCGGGGCAGCGCGGAGACGGCGATGCCGAGGATGGCCGACGTCGCGACTCCTGCCAGGTAGACCCAGGCGAAGGTCGCCCAGCGCCCGCTGTCGGTGGGCAGCTCGACCGAGAACACCGTCGCCGCGACGAGGAGCAGCAGGGCCGTCTGCGCGAGGCTCGTCACGAGCACCTGGCCGAACTTGCCGATGAAGTAGCTGAAGACCGGCAGCGGTGCCCCCGCGAGGCGCTTGAGCGTGCCGTCGCCGCGCTCGACCGCGATGTCGACGCCCAGGTTCTGGACGCCCGAGAGCAGGATCCCGGCCGCGGCGAGGCCCGGCACGTAGTACTCGGCCATCGGGATGCCCGGGTCCTGCGGGTTCGCCTGCATCACCGCGGTGTCGCCGAACGCGACCGAGAAGATCGTCAGGAGCAGCACCGGGAAGAGGAAGGTGAAGAACACCTGGTCCGGAGCGCGGAAGTACGAGCGGATCTCGTAGCGGGCGCGGGCGAGTCCGAGGCGGACGGTGCGTCCCGGGCCGGTGGAGAGGGTGCGGGGGCGGGTGGCGACGGCGGTCACGCGGGCTCTCCGATCAGGTCGACCGCGTCGCGGTCCTCGCGGATGAGGTCGAGGTAGATGTCCTCGAGGCTGGGGCGGACGACCTCGAGCGCCGTCGGCTCCCCGATCCGGGCGTGCAGCTCGGCGACGGTCCGGGCGGGCTCGGTGGTGCGCAGCCGGTGCAGCACGCCGTCCTCGCGCCACTGCACGATCGGGACGCGCGCCTCGTCCCCTCCGATCGCGCTCATCGGGCCGATGGCCAGGAGCCGCCCGCCGGAGATCACGGCGGCGCGGTCGCCGAGGCGGGCGGCCTCGTCGAGGTAGTGGGTGGTGAGCAGGATGGTCGTGCCCTCGCTCTTGAGCAGGGCGATCAGGTCCCAGAAGGAGTGGCGGGCCTCGGGGTCGAAGCCCGTGGTGGGCTCGTCGAGGAACACCAGCTCGGGGCGGCCGATGATGCCGAGGGCGACGTCGACGCGGCGGCGCTGGCCGCCCGAGAGGCGTCCGATGCGCGAGCGGGCCTTGGACGTCAGCCCGACGGCCTCGATGGTCTCGTCGACGTCGCGCGGTCGCGGATAGAGGCTGGCGAAGTGCGCGATCTGCTCGCGGACCGTCGCGTTGCCGGACTCGCCGCTGGACTGCAGGACGATCCCCAGACGCGCCTTCCACGCCAGGTCGCCGTGGCGCGGGTCGACCCCGAGCACCGACACCTCGCCGCCGGAGCGGTCGCGGTAGCCCTCGAGGATCTCGATGGTCGTCGACTTGCCGGCGCCGTTAGGGCCGAGGAGCGCGAAGGTCTCGCCCCGGTGGATGTCGAAGGAGACTCCCGCGACCGCCGGAGCGCCCCCGTAGTCCTTCCGCAGGTCGCGGACTCGGACGGCGTGGTCTTCGCTCATCGTCACAGCGTGCCCTGTCGCACCCCTCCGGCGACAGTGATCCCCGATTTCCGCCTCCCTCTTGCCCTCCCCGCCCCGAGATGCCAGGCAGCCCTCACCTGTCGGACAGGCCCGTCGCAGTACCCGCCGGTCACCGTGAGGCACGGTCGAGCGGCGACCGGCGATCCGCGTGTCGGCGGATCGTCGTCCGCGCTGCGCACCCCGCTCTCTGCGACGCACCCCCGTCGTCGAGCCGCCGCTGCCGATCGACGGCGCAGGCGGAGGAGGGCTAAACGGTGCCGAAGAGCCGCTGCAAGCGGCGCACGCCCTCGAGGAGCGCGTCGTCGCCGAGGGCGTAGGACAGGCGGAGGTAGCCGCTCGGACCGAAGGCCTCGCCGGGGACGGTGGCGACCTCGGCCTGCTCGAGGATGAGGTCGGCGAGCTCGAGGGAGGTCGTCGGGGTGGTGCCGTTCCACTCGCGGTTCAGCAGCCCGTTCACGTCGGGGTAGACGTAGAACGCGCCGCCGGGGGTGGGGCACTCGATCCCGTCGATCGCGTTCAGCTCGGCGACGATGGTGCGGCGGCGGCGGTCGAAGGCCAGGCGCATCTCCTCGGCCGGCTCCTGCTGGCCGGTGAGGGCGGCGATCGCGGCGCGCTGCGAGATGTTCGAGACGTTGCTCGAGAGGTGCGACTGGAGGTTCGAGGCGCCCTTGATCGCGTCGGCCGGGCCGACCATCCATCCGACGCGCCAGCCGGTCATCGCGTAGGTCTTCGCGACGCCGTTGACGAGGATCGTCCGGTCGCGCAGGGCCGGCACCGCCTCGACGATCGAGGTCGCGTGCTCGAGCGGGCTCGCGTCGTCCTGGTCGCCGGTGGAGTAGACGAGGTTCTGGTAGATCTCGTCGGCGATGATCCAGAGGCCGTGCTCCTCGGCCCACTCGCCGATCTCGCCGGTCTGCTCGGCCGAGTAGACGGCGCCGGTGGGGTTGGAGGGGGAGACGAACAGGAGCACCTTGGTGCGCTCGGTGCGCGCGGCCTCCAGCTGCTCGACCGTGACCAGGTAGCCCTGGTCGGCGCCCGCGAACACGTCCACCTGCACGCCGCCGGCGAGCTTGATCGCCTCGGGGTAGGTGGTCCAGTACGGGGTCGGCACCAGCACCTCGTCGCCGTCGTCGAGGAGGGTCTGGAAGGCCTGGTAGACGGCCTGCTTGCCGCCGTTGGTGACCACGACCTGCGAGGGGTCGACGGCCCATCCGGAGTCGCGCGCCGTCTTCTCCGCGATGGCCGCGCGGAGGTCGGGGAGGCCCGCCGCGGGAGTGTAGCGGTAGTTCCCCGGGTCGAGCACGGCGGCCGAGGCGGCCTCGACGATGTGCTCGGGAGTGAGGAAGTCGGGCTCGCCGGCGGCGTAGGACACGACCGGGCGGCCCTGGGCCTGGAGGGCCTTCGCCTTGGCGTCGACCTTCAGAGTGGCGGACTCGGCGATGGCGGCGATGCGGGCGGAGATGCGCGTGGTGGAGGACACGACGGCCAGCGTATCCTGCGCGCGCACGGGGCTCCGAGGCCCCCCGCCGCTCGGCTGGACACGCCCTGCGGGTCCACGTACACTCGTCCGAGGTAGTCGATCTCTGCCCTCATCCACAGCGCCCGCGAGGGTCGTGGCGGTGGGGCGGCGGGTCGGTCTCCTCCTCGGATGCTCGCAACGGCATCCATAGGGCGGTGGCTCAATTGGTAGAGCAGCGGTCTCCAAAACCGCAGGTTGCAGGTTCGAGCCCTGTCCGCCCTGCACATCGATGCCCGTCGCACGCGGTCCCCGCGACGCTGCGGTCATCGGTCCAGGGCCGCCCATGACGGGCGGTCGGCCACACCGGAGGTTCCGGTGCGGGAAAGGTGCGTGCAGGTGGCCGGGAAAGCAGTCGACGAGCCGAGCGAGGACGTCGTCGCGATCGCCAATCAGCAGCGAGCCGCGCGGCGCAACCCGTTCGCGCGCATCGCCCTCTTCATCCGGCAGGTCATCGCCGAGCTGAAGAAGGTCGTGACGCCCACCCGCAAGGAGCTGGGCAACTACGTCGTGGTCGTGCTGATCTTCGTCGTCATCATGATGGCGCTGGTGTCCTTCCTCGACTGGGTCTTCGCCCTGGCCGTGACGTACGTGTTCGGCACACCCGCCGCCTGACCCGAGAGCATCCGGGCCGCGCGAGCGGAGGGTGCCGGCGACAGCGGGACGCGCCCCGAGGGGCGCGACCGATCGATCGAGAGAGAGTTGTGACGAGTGTCTGACAGAAACCGCGACGACGTCGACTGGGCGACGGCTGCCGAGCAGTCGTCGGAGGTCGAGGAGGAGCAGGAGGGCGACGTCCAGTCGCAGGCTGAGGACGCCGTCGAGCCCGCCGAGCAGGGTGCGCTGAGCATCATCGACGAGAACGAGTCCGAGGACGACCTCGCCTCCGACCTCGAGGCAGCGCTGGACGCCATCGGCTCCGTCGACGACCCCGAGGCCGACTCCGCGGTCGACGGGGCCGCCCACATCGACACCGTCGAGGAGGCCGAAGCGGCCCTCGAGGCCGTCGAGGACGAGGCCGAGGTCGCCGCCGAGGACGCCGAGTCCGCCGGTGAGGACCTCGCCGACATCGACCCGTACGAGGCCTTCCGCACCGAGCTGCGCGGCAAGCCGGGCAAGTGGTACGTCATCCACTCCTACGCCGGCTTCGAGAAGCGCGTGAAGTCGAACATCGAGAACCGCAAGGTCTCGCTCGAGGCCGAGGACTACATCTTCGAGGTCCAGGTCCCGATGGAGGACGTGGTCGAGATCAAGAACGGCCAGCGCAAGATGGTCACCCGCGTGCGCATCCCCGGCTACGTGCTGGTGCGCATGGACCTCAACGAGGACTCGTGGTCGGTCGTCCGCCACACCCCGGGCGTCACCGGCTTCGTGGGCAACGCCCACAACCCGACCCCGCTGCGCTTCGAGGAGGCCTTCACGATGCTGAAGAGCCTCGTCGAGATCAAGGACGTCGCCCCCTCGAAGACCTCCGGTGCCAAGGGACAGAAGCAGGCCCAGCGCGTGCTGCCCGCCGAGGTCGACTTCGAGATCGGCGAGACCATCACCATCAAGGAGGGCTCGTTCGCGGGTCTTCCCGGCTCGATCAGCGAGATCAAGCCCGAGAGCGGCAAGCTCACCGTGCTCGTCTCGCTCTTCGAGCGCGAGACCCCGGTCGAGCTGTCGTTCGATCAGGTCACCAAGCTCTGACGCGTCGCCTCCGCGCCGCGTGAACGCCCCCTCCGCACGTCGGAGGGGGCGTTCGCCGTTCCGGGCGGCGCTCCCTCCGGCACCGCCCCACGCGCACCCGGGCGTCGGCCCCTCCTCCGCCCTGTCGGGGGTGGCCCCGCTCGTGTAAGCTCGTACGGGTTTTCGTGTCGGCGCCCGCCCCTGTGCGCGCCGGACGGCCCTCCTCCACCGCGATCCGGCACCGTCGGATGCGCGGGAGAGCGGCCGGGAGCCCCCGACCGCTCGAACCCTGAGAAAAGGAATCAGAATGGCCCCCAAGAAGAAGGTCACCGGCCTGATCAAGCTCCAGATCAAGGCCGGCGCGGCCAACCCCGCGCCCCCGATCGGTCCGGCGCTCGGTCAGCACGGCGTCAACATCATGGAGTTCTGCAAGGCGTACAACGCGCAGACCGAGTCGCAGCGCGGCAACGTCATCCCCGTCGAGATCACCGTCTACGAGGACCGCTCGTTCACCTTCGTGCTGAAGACCCCGCCCGCGGCGGAGCTCATCAAGAAGGCCGCCGGCGTCGCCAAGGGCTCCTCGACCCCGCACACCGTGAAGGTCGCGAAGCTCACCCAGGCGCAGGTCCGCGAGATCGCCGAGGCGAAGCAGGTCGACCTGAACGCCAACGACATCGACGCCGCCGCGAAGATCATCGCCGGCACCGCCCGCTCGATGGGCATCACGGTCGAGTAGCGCGACGCGCTGCTCGACGGCGGGAGCGACGCGCCCACCGGCGCGGACCCACCGCGGAAGCCTCGAGAACCCGACGGCGGCCCCTCAGCGGGCCGCACGCCCGGGCCGGAAGCGCCTCCGCAGGACCTCTCCGCCTCCCGCGAGCAGCAGTCACGGCCGCGATCGCGGCACCACCAGAACTCCATCACCCCCGTGGGAGAGCCCGCCAGGCTCTAGAACCACATTCTCGTTTCAAGGAGAAACAACATGGCACAGAAGTCGAAGGCCTACCGGGCCGCCGCGGCCAAGCTCGAAGAGGGCAAGTTCTACACGGCCGACGAGGCCGTCGCGCTCGCCCGCGAGACCGGTTCCGCCAAGTTCAACAGCACCGTCGAGGTCGCCCTCAAGCTCGGTGTCGACCCCCGCAAGGCCGACCAGATGGTCCGCGGCACGGTCATCCTGCCCCACGGCACGGGCAAGACCGCCCGCGTCATCGTGTTCGCGACCGGTCCGGCCGCCGAGGCCGCGCTGGCCGCCGGTGCCGACGAGGTCGGAGGCGCCGAGCTCATCGAGAAGGTCGCGGGCGGGTACACCTCGTTCGACTCCGCCGTCTCGACCCCGGAGCTCATGGGCCAGGTCGGCCGTCTCGGAAAGGTGCTCGGCCCCCGCGGCCTCATGCCCAACCCGAAGACCGGCACCGTGACCCCGGACGTGGCGAAGGCCGTGACCGAGATCAAGGGCGGAAAGATCGAGTTCCGCGTCGACAAGCACGCCAACGTGCACCTCGTCGTGGGCAAGGCCGCGTTCACCGAGGAGCAGCTCCAGGAGAACTTCAAGACCGCGCTCGACGAGATCCTCCGCCTCAAGCCGTCCTCCTCGAAGGGCCGCTACATCCAGAAGGCCGCCGTCTCGACGACCTTCGGCCCCGGCATCCCGCTGGACGTCAACGTCCTGGCCTGAGCCGAGCACGCACTGACGTGAGGAGGGGGTCCGCTTCGGCGGGCCCCCTCCTTCGTCGTCCCGGCATACTGGACCGGTGATCCGCCGCTCCACTCCGCCGCGCCTCCCGTGACCGTCCGCCGCGCGTCGGCCGCCGATGCCGAGGCCCTGGCCGAGCTGGCCGCCGCGACCTTCCCGCTGGCCTGCCCGCCGCACACCACCGCGGAGGCGAAGGCCGAGTTCGTGCGCACCGTGCTCTCGGTCGAGCGCTTCCGCGACCACCTCGCCGATCCGCTCCGCTCGCTCCTGGTCGACGACGACTCCGGCGCGCTGACCGGCTACGCGATGCTCGTGCGCGGGGAGCCCGCCGACGCCGACGTCGTCGCGGCGATCCGGCTGCGTCCGACCGTCGAGCTCAGCAAGTTCTACCTCCTGCCCGGCCGGCACGGCTCCGGAGCGGCGGCCGCGCTGATGGCCACGACCCTCGAGGAGGCGGAGGCTCACGGTGCCGCGGGCGTCTGGCTCGGCGTCAACGAGGAGAACGCGCGCGCTCAGCGCTTCTACTCCAAGCACGGCTTCGCGGTCGTCGGCCGCAAGCGCTTCCTCGTCGGCGACCGCTGGGAGGACGACTTCGTCCTCGAGCGCTCTCTCGCCTGACCCTCCCCGCGAGACGCCACCCGGGTACGCGGCACGCTCCGCGTGGCGTACCGGAGCGGCCTCTCGCGGAGATCAGCCCTCGGAGACGGTGAGGACGATCTTGCCGCGGGTGTGGCCCGTCTCGAGCTGCTCGTGCGCCTCGCAGGCGCGGGCGAGGGGGAAGATGCCGTCGATGAAGACGCGGACGTCGCCCGACTCGAGAAGGCGCGAGACCACACCCAGGGTCGCCCCGTCGGGAGCGACGCGGTAGGTGGAGGCGCGCACGCCCGCAGCGGCCGCCTCCTCGAAGAGCCCGGGCCAGCTCCCGGTGGGCGCGTTAACGATCAGGCCCCCGGGGCGGAGGACCCTCAGCGAGCGCGAGCCCGTGTCGTCGTGGACGTTGCCGACCAGATCGATGACCACGTCGACGCCGGACAGCAGCTCGTCGAAGCGCTCGGCCGTGTGGTCGATCACCTGCGCGGCGCCGAGCTCGTGCAGCCACTGCAGGTTGCGGGTCGAGCCGGTCGCGATCACCGAGGCGCCGAAGTAGGCGGCGAACTGCACCGCGAAGTGGCCGACTCCGCCCGACCCGGCGTGGATGAGGATCCGCTGGCCCTCGTGCGCCTTGGCGAGCTCGACGACCATGCCCCAGGCGGTGAGCGCCGCGAGCGGGACGCCGGCCGCTTCGACGTGCGAGAGCGTCGACGGCTTCCGCGCGATGGAGACGCTCGGCACGCTGACGTACTCCGCGTAGGAGCCCGAGTAGCGCGGCACCATGACGAAGCCGTAGACCTCGTCGCCCGGCCGCAGCGGATGCGCCGGGTAGGGGCTCGAGACGACGACGCCCGAGAAGTCGTGGCCGAGGACCGCCGGGTAGGAGGCGATCTGCGAGGCGACCCCCTGGCCCGCGCGCGTCTTCGCGTCGAGCGGGTTCACGCCGGCCGCGACCACCTTCACGGTGAACTCGGCGTTGATGGCGGAGGGGGTCGGCACGGTCGCCAGGTGCAGGGCGGAGGCGTCGCCCGGCGCGTCGATCACCGCCGCCGTCATCGTGTCGGGGAGGACGACCTCCTCCGGGATCTCGCCGATCGCGAGGCCGTGCCCGAGCGCGCTGGTGTGCATCGTCGCCTTTCCTGTCGCTGAGGCGTGCGGGTGGAGCGTGCCGAGGACGTCGCCCCCGATCCCCGCATCCGACGCCGCGACCAGTCAATCGAGGCAATGAGTCGGCGCTGTTACGGGGGTGTCACCCTCGGGAGAAGATTGGCGCGCGGAGCCGCGGGCGCCCGGTCTGGCACGATGAGGGGATGCGACGCCGACGTACCCTGCTGGTCGGCGGTGCCCTCCTTGTCCTGGCCGGGCTCGTGGTCCTCCTGGCCGCCCGGATCAGCATCGGCACCAGCCGCTGGGTCTACGTCAGCGAGATGGGCGCGCCGGACCTGCCGACGGCGGGCGCCTTCGAGGCCGCTCTTCTGCTCGTGGCGGCCGGCGGCGCGCTGATCGCCGCGGGCGCCTGGCCGGTGCGCGCCCGCCTGCTCCCCGCCCTCCGCCCGGCGGGCGCGATCCTCCTGGCGGCCGCCTGCTTCGCGCTCGCCTCGCAGGTGACCTGCACGGCGGGCTGCCCGCTGCCGGTCGGGCCGGCCTTCCGCTGGCAGGACCTCATCCACACCTCGGCCGCCGTGCTCGGCTTCGGGGCCGCCTGCGCCGCGATGCTCCAGCTGGCGACCGTGCGGGGGCGCCCGGCGGTCGCGCGGCTCTCGCTCGCCGCCGGGATCTCGGTGGCGGTCGTCGCCGGGACGGGCGGGATCCTGTCGCTCCTGCGCGTGTGGCTGCGGCTCGGCGGGACGCTCGAGTTCGTGGCGACGGCGATCGCAGTGCTCTGGCTCGCGTTCGTCGGCCTGGTGCTCGCGCTCGAGGACCTCAGCGCTGAGCGAGCCAGCCGCGGACGTGCCCGCGGATCCGGTCCTGCTGAGCGGCGAAGCCCTCGTCCCGCGACGGCACCCGCTCGCAGTCCGCATCCGGAAGAGCCCTAGCCCACGCCTCCGCGACCTCGACCGGGTGCACGGGGTCGCGCTCGGCCGCGATCACCAGGGTGCGCGCGATGACCTCGCCCAGCTCTCCGGAGTCGCGGTAGGCGGCGTTCCGCGGGATCTGGGCGAGCCGGACGGCGCGCTCGGCCGCGCGCGGGGAGCGGAACTGCAGCGTCAGCGCCTCCGCCGAAGCGGGGGACACCTCGGCGGCGCGCGCGAACAGGCCCGAGGCGCGGAACATCCGCTCGCCGCGCTTCGCGCCGTGGTCGTGCAGCAGCTGCGCGATGACGGGGAACACGGTGAGGTTCTCGGGCAGCGGCTCGGCGGTGAAGGCGGGACGTACGAAGACGGCGCGGTCGATCGGCAGCACGCGTCGGACGGCGAGGCGCAGGGCGATCGCCGCGCCCATCGAGATGCCGAGCACCGTGAGCGGCTTGTGCGCGGCTCCGGCGCGCACGACCTCCTCCGTCACCTCGTCGGCGAGCGCCTCGAGGGCGAAGTCGCCGGGCGCGCCGAGCAGCTCGGAGGCGCCGTGGGCGCGGACGTCCGGAGCGATGACCTCGCTGCCGGCGGGGAGGGCGGAGCGCAGCAGCCCCAGCGGCTGGGAGCGGTCGCCGCCCAGGCCGTGCAGGAGGAGGACCGTCACCGGGCGCGCGTCCGCTCGTGCAGCTCGGCCATCAGCATCCCCGCCAGGCGGACGAGGATGTGGATCTCGTCCTCGTCGCGGTCGACCCAGCGGGAGTTCGGCTCGCCCTCGATCGGCACGAAGTCGCGGTGCTGCTCCCAGACGACGAGCGTGCGCTCGGCGCCGAGGACGTACTGCTGCCAGAAGACCTGCCGCAGGTAGTGGCGCGGGATGCTCCGCCACGGCTTCGTCGTGGTCTTGATCTCGCAGAGCTCGAGCCGGCCGTCCTCGCGGAGGCCGATGCCGTCGGGCGTGGCGAGGTGGCGCCGCTCCTGGCTCGCGTGGAAGAGGGTGCTGCTGGGCTCGATCGCGTGCTCGCTCCGTACCCAGGCGGCGATCTCGGGCTCGCGGGCGCGGCCGTGGTCGGTGAAGGCGTTGCCGCCGAAGCCGGTGCCGTAGAGCTTGTCGAGCGCTGCCTTGCCGATCGCGGCGGGGGAGGAGAGGCGGGCGACGTCGGTCGCCGTGATGCCGCGCGAGCGGGCGCGGAGCCAGGCGACGCGGTCCGAGGAGTCGGCGACGACCCTCCGGAGGTGCGGGGGCTCGGCGTCCGTGAAGACGGGCTGCGTCTCCCAGGGGAAGGAGAGCTGCAGGTCGGGCACCGATTCATTCTCTGCCCCCTGCGGCGCCCGGTCGAATCGGCACGCCGACCCGCGGCGTCTCACCGGGGCGCGACGGCTCGCGCCGGCGGCTCAGGCGTCGAGGAAGGCGTCGACGTGCGCGGGGGAGAGGAGGTGGCGCCGGACCATCAGGGCGGCACCGCGGACGCCTCCGCCCTGGGCCGCGGCCTGCACGATGTCGAGCGCGCGGGTCGCCAGGGGGAGGGAGCGGCGGTAGACGACCTCGCGGACCCCGGCGAGGACCTCGTGGCTGGCCTGGGCGATGCTGCCGCCGACGACGATGACGGACGGGTTCAGGAGGTTCACGCAGGTGGCGAGCACCTCGCCGATGTCGCGGCCCGCGGCGCGCGTGAGCTCGACGGTGGTGGGGTCCCCGCCGGTCAGCAGGGTGACGACGTCGGAGGTGCTGGCGGCGTCGATCCCGGACTCGGTCAGGCGGCGGGCGATCGCCGAGCCGCTCGCGATCGCCTCGAGGTCGGCCTCGCCGCGGTCGCCGGGGACCTGCACGTGGCCCAGGTCTCCCGCCGCTCCGAGGGCTCCGCGCTGCAGGGCGCCGCCGCTGACGATCCCGGCTCCGATGCCGGTGGAGACCTTCACGTAGAGGAGGTCGTCGACGTCGGCGTAGTGGTCGGCGTGCTCGCCGAGCGCCAGCAGGTTCACGTCGTTGTCGACGAGGACGGGCACGGGGAGGCGGCGGCCGACGAACTCCGGGATGTCGAAGCGGTCCCAGCCGGGCATGATCGGCGGCTTCACCGGGCGGCCCGTCGCGTGCTCGACGGGTCCGGGGACGCCGACGCCGACTCCCGCGAGCGGGCCGGCCGCCGGAGTCCGGTCGAGCAGGGCCGCGGCGACGTCGAGGGCGTGGCCGAGGACGGCGAGGGGGCCGTCGGCGATGGCGATGCTCTCGCGGCGGCGGGCGAGGACCGTGCCGTCGAGGTCGGTCAGGGCGACGACGGCGTGCGCGGCGCCCAGGTCGACGGCGAGGAGGCTGCGCGCCCGGGGGTCGAAGGCCACGCGGGCGGCGGGACGGCCGCCGGAGGAGGGGGCGTCGTCCTGTCGGG
This sequence comes from Rathayibacter sp. AY1D5, assembly GCF_002932515.1. Lineage (NCBI taxonomy): Bacteria > Bacillati > Actinomycetota > Actinomycetes > Micrococcales > Microbacteriaceae > Rathayibacter > Rathayibacter sp. AY1D5. The sequence continues at coordinate 17,997 of NZ_PSVU01000027.1, read as the reverse complement.
CGACCAGGCCGGAGGCGGTGAGGACGTCGAGCTGGGCGGAGACGGCCGCGCGCGGCAGGCCCGTCTCGGCGACCACGTCGGCCCGCGTCCGGGGCGCCCCGTCGGCCAGCAGGAGCAGGAGCTCGCCGACCGCGCTGACGGTGATGCGGCGGCGCGGGGACATGGCCAGAGTCAACCACAGCGCCCGTGCTTCTGTGCGGCGGGTGCCCGACTTGGCGGGCGCGCAGGGCTAGTTTTGCTTGTCCGTGAGCAAAAGTCCGCGTAGGGTTCGAGGCACACCTTCCGATGCGATCAGGAGCCCCACCGGTGGCCACACCCCCAGACCTCTCTGTCCAGCTGTACTCGGTGCGCGAGCCGCTCGCGGCCGATCTGCCCGCCACGCTCGACCGCCTCGCGGCGATCGGCTTCACCACGGTCGAGCTCTTCGGGTTCGTCGACCTGGCCGACGCCTACCGCGCGGCGCTCCCGGCCAGCGGACTGCGCGCTCCCAGCGCCCACGCGCGCCTCCTCGGCCCGCAGGGCGACGCCACCGTCGACGAGATCCTCGACACGGCCGCCTCGCTCGGCGTCGAGACCGTGATCGACCCCTTCGTCGACCCGACCCGCTGGACCACCGCGGACGACGTCGCCCGCATCGCCGACGAGCTGAACGCGCTGGTCGACTCCGCCGCCGCCCGCGGCCTGGTGCTCGGCTACCACAACCACGCCTTCGAGTTCGAGAACCGCGTCGACGGCCGCAGCGCCTTCGAGCACCTCGCGGGCCTGCTCGACCCGCGCATGGTCCTCGAGCTCGACACCTACTGGGCGGCCGTCGGCGGCGACGACCCGGTCGAGGTGCTCGGACGCCTCGGCGACCAGGTGCGCTTCCTGCACGTGAAGGACGGCCCGATCTCGGCCGACACCCAGGAGCAGCTGCCCGCGGGCGAGGGCGCGATGGACGTCCCGGCGATCCTCGCCGCCGCTCCGCAGGCCCTGCCCGTGCTGGAGTTCGACGCCTACGCCGGCGACATCTTCGAGGGCCTGGAGTCGGCCCACCGCTACGTCTCGGGGCTCGGCGCATGAGCGGCACCGGCCGCGTGGGCGTCGGCGTCATCGGCGCCGGCAACATCAGCACCCAGTACCTGACCAACCTCACCGTCTTCCCCGACCTCGAGGTGCTCTTCGTCGCCGACATCGACCTCGAGCGGGCGAGGACCCAGGCCGAGGCCTTCGGCGTCCCCGCCTCCGGCACCGTCGAGGAGCTCCTCGCGCACGAGGGCATCGAGATCGTCGTGAACCTCACGATCCCGGCCGCGCACGTCGAGGTCGCGCGCCGCGCGGTCGCGGCGGGCAAGCACGTGTGGACCGAGAAGCCCTTCTCGCTCGACCGCGACAGCGGGATCGAGCTGCTCGCGCTGGCGAAGGAGAAGGGGCTGCGCGTCGCGACCGCTCCCGACACCTTCCTGGGCGCGGGCCTCCAGACTGCGCAGCGCGTGATCGAGAGCGGAGCCATCGGCACGCCGCTCTCCGCCCTCACCCTCTTCCAGGGCCCCGGCCCCGAGTCGTGGCACCCGAACCCGGAGTTCTTCTTCGCCGAGGGCGGCGGACCGCTGCTGGACATGGGCCCGTACTACATCACCACGCTCGTGCAGAACCTCGGCCCCGTCGAGAGCGTCACCGCCGTCTCGTCCCAGGCCCGCGCCACCCGCGTGGTGGGCTCCGGCCCGAAGGAGGGCACCGAGTTCCCGGTGACCATCCCGACGCACATCGGCGGGCTGCTCCGCTTCGAGTCCGGGGCCTCGGCCCAGGGCGTGTGGAGCTTCGAGTCGAGCCTGCCGCGCACCGGCTTCGTCGAGATCAACGGCTCCGAGGGCACCCTCGTCCTCCCCGACCCGAACCAGCACGAGGGAGAGATCACCCTGCACCGCCGCGGGTCCGCCGAGCCGGAGGTCATCGCGGCGACCGGCTCGACCGCCTCCCGCGGCACCGGCGTGCTCGAGCTCGCCCGCGCGATCCGGGCCGACCGCCCCGAGGCCGCCTCCGGAGACCTCGCGTACCACGTCACCGACGTGATGCTCTCGCTCCTCGAGGCCGCCGAGACCGGCGAGAAGGTCCTCGTCACCAGCTCCGCGACGCCCCGCCCCGCACTGCCCGAGAGCTGGGACCCGACCGAAGCGACCCTCTCCTGATGCCCGCGCCCCTGCGCGTCGGCGTGCTCGGCGGCGGCTTCATGGCGGCCGTGCACAGCCGCGCGGCCCGCAGCGCCGGAGCGGTGCTCGCCGGAGTCGCCTCCTCCACCCCGGAGAAGGGCGAGCGGGCGGCGGCCGAGCTCGGCGTCGAGCGCGCCTACCCGGACGCCCGGGCCCTGATCGAGGACGAGAGCATCGACCTCGTGCACGTCTGCACCCCGAACGCCACGCACGCCGCACTCGCGCTCGCGGCGATCGAGGCGGGCAAGCACGTGGTGTGCGAGAAGCCGCTCGCCGCGACGCTGCGGGAGGCGGAGTCGCTAGCTGCGGCCGCGTCCTCCGCCGGCGTGGTGGCGACCGTCCCGTTCGCCTACCGCTTCCACCCGATGGTGCGCGAGGCCCGTGCCCGCGTCGCCTCCGGCGAGACCGGCCGCCTGGTCACCGTCCGCGGGAGCTACCTCCAGGACTGGCTGCTGGGCGCCTCCGACGACAACTGGCGCGTCGACGCGGCCGCCGGCGGCCGCTCGCGCGCCTTCGGCGACATCGGCTCGCACCTGGTCGACCTGCTGGAGTTCGTCACCGGCGACCGGATCGACTCGCTCGCCGCGATCACGAGCACCGTCCACGCCGAGCGCGGCGGCCGCCCGGTGAGCACCGAGGACGTGGCCGGCCTGATCGTCCGGCTCGAGAGCGGCGCCGTCGGCACGCTCCTCGTCTCGCAGGTCACCGCGGGCCACCGCAACGAGCTGGTGCTCGAGGTGTCCGGGCTGGAGGAGTCGCTGCGCTTCGAGCAGGAGCTCCCCGAGACGCTGTGGGTCGGCCGGCGCGACAGCGTCCTCCTGGTGCCGCGCGACGCCTCGATCCTCGCGCCCGATGCGGCCCGGCTCTCGATCGTGCCGAGCGGTCATCCGATGGGCTACCAGGACGCCTTCACAGCGTTCGCCCGCGACACCTACGCCGCCGTGGCGGGAACCGACGTGGAGGGTCTGCCGACCTTCGCCGACGGCCTCCGCGCGGCGCGCATCACCGAGGCCGTGCTCGACGCGGCCGAGACAGGCGCCTGGGTGACCGTGCCCGCCGCCGACGACCGGACGGAGATCGCCGCATGAGCGACGAGAAGACCTACCCCGCCACCCACCCCGTGACGCTGTTCACCGGGCAGTGGGCCGATCTGCCCTTCGAGGAGGTCGCCCGACTCGCCGCCGAGTGGGGCTACGACGGACTCGAGATCGCGGCCTCGGGCGACCATCTCGACCTCAAGCGCGCGGACGAGGACGACGCCTACGCAGCCTCGCGCCTGGAGATCCTCGACCGCTACGGCCTCGAGGTCTTCGCCATCTCGAACCACCTCACCGGCCAGGCCGTCTGCGACGACCCGATCGACTTCCGCCACAAGGCACTCGTGCGCGACTACACCTGGGGCGACGGCGACGCGGAGGGGGTGCGGCAGCGCGCCGCCGAGGACATGAAGCGCTCGGCGCGGGTCGCCCGCAAGCTCGGCGTGGACGTGGTCGTCGGCTTCACCGGCTCGAAGATCTGGCCCTACGTGGCGCAGTTCCCGCCGGTCCCGGCCTCCGTCATCGACGAGGGGTACGAGGACTTCGCGACCCGCTGGAACCCGATCCTCGACGAGTTCGACGCGAACGGCGTGGTCTACGCGCACGAGGTGCACCCGTCCGAGATCGCCTACGACTACTGGTCGAGCGTGCGCACCCTCGAGGCGATCGGGCACCGCCCGGCCTTCGGCTTCAACTGGGACCCGTCGCACATGATGTGGCAGGACATCGACCCGGTCGGCTTCATCGTCGACTTCAAGGACCGGATCCACCACGTCGACTGCAAGGACACCCGCCTGCGCCCGAAGAACGGCCGCGCCGGCGTGCTCGGCTCGCACCTGCCGTGGGGCGACCCGCGCCGCGGCTGGGACTTCGTCTCGACGGGGCACGGCGACGTCCCGTGGGAGGACGCGTTCCGGGCGCTGGAGTCGATCGGCTACTCCGGCCCGATCTCCATCGAGTGGGAGGACGCCGGGATGGACCGCCTCCACGGCGCGAAGGAGGCCGTCGGCTTCATCCGCTCGCTGCTCTGGAGGACCCCGACCGCGTCGTTCGACGCCGCGTTCTCGAACCAGTAGCCGCGCGGCTCCCCTTGGCGGGATCCCGCTCCGGTCCGCAGGCCACGTCGCCCGCGCCGGATCGGGGTCCTGCAGGCGGGAGAGCGATCAGTCGGCGGCCTTGGCGGCGCGCTCGGACTTGATGCGGGCCTGCTCGCGGCGGACCTCCGCGTAGCGGTTCTGCTCGACGCGCAGCCACTCGGGGACCTCGTCGAGCAGGGCCTGGATCTCGGGAGTGGTCAGCGCCTCGGTGACGCCGCCGCGGGCGAGCCCCGAGATGGAGACGTTCAGCCGGGAGGCGATGACGGAGCGGGGGTGCGGCCCCTCCTCGCGCAGCTGCACGAGCCAGGCGGGCGGGTTCGCGGCGAGCTCGTCGTACTGCTCGCGCGTGATCGCCGACTCCTGGAACTCCTCCGGGGTCGCGGGCAGGTAGACCTGCAGCTTCTTCGCCGCGGTCGCAGCCTTCATCGTCTGTGTCGCCTTGGCCATGCGGCAACCCTACCGGCGCGGCGCGGACCACCTACCCTGAGGGGATGAGCGAGCAGCCCGAGACCGTCGACCCGCAGGCCGCTCCCGAGGCGGAGGGGCGTCCGGAGGGCGGGGCGGACGCGACGGCGGACGACGCGTCGGCCGGATCGGGTGCGGTCGGCGCCGGAGCCGGAACCGAGTCGGACGACACGGACGGCGCCTCCGAGGACGGCGACTCCGCCGACCTCGACGCCGAGGACAGCGACGCCGGGGACAGCGATGTCGACGACGCCGCCGACTCCGACGACGCCGACTCCGACGCCGAGGACGCCGTCCCCGCCGGCCCCGTGCTCGCCGTCGCCCTCGTGCCCGGCGTCACCCCCACCAAGTGGACCCGCGTCTGGGGCCAGCGCCGCTCCGATCTCCCGCTGCGCATCACCGTCGTCGCCGAGCGCGATCAGGAGCAGGCGCTGCTCGACGGCCGCGCGCAGCTGTCGTTCGTCCGCGGCGACGTCTCCTCCTCCGCCCTCAGCTCCATCCACCTCTACGACGAGCAGCCCGTCGCCGTCGTCGGCCGCGAGCACGTCCTGGCCGCCGCGGAGGAGCTCGACGTCGCGGAGCTGGCCGGCGAGCACCTCCTCCAGGACCCGGAGGACGTGCCCGAGTGGGCCGCGGTCGCCGAGGAGATCGCGGACGGCTCGCGGCGCCCGCTGCCGCGCATGGCCGGCCTCGACGACGCGGTCGAGCAGGTCGCGGCCGGCGTGGGCGTTCTGATCGTGCCGCAGTCGGTGGCGCGCGTGCACAGCCGCAAGGACGTGACCGCAGTGCCGGTGACCGGCGTCGCTCCCTCCTCCGTCCGCCTCGCCTGGGTGACGGACGACAAGGGCGACGACGTCGAGGACTTCATCGGAGTCGTCCGCGGCCGCAGCGCGAACACCACGCGCGGAACCGCCGCGACGCCGAAGGTCGAGTCGCGGGCGAAGGCCGCCAAGGCGAAGGCGCGGGAGGCGCGCGAGAAGGCGGAGAGGACCGGCGGCGGCAAGAAGAAGCCGGCCCGCGCCAAGGCGTCCGCGCCGGCGGTGCGGCGCACCCGCAAGCCCCGCGGCCGCTGACCGTGGCCGACGACGCCGGCTGGTCGCTCCGCCCCGCGACCTCGGAGGACGCCGCGGCGATCGCCGAGCTGCGCGCGGTCGTCATGCGCCCGTCGCTCGAGACGCTCGACCGCTACGACGAGCACCGCGTGCGGCACCGCTTCCTCGACGGCTACCGGCCCGAGCTCACCCGGGTGATCGAGCTCGACGGCGCCTTCGCCGGGAGCATCGCCGCGCGGGTCGAGCCGGACGCGGTCTGGATCGAGCACTTCTACCTGGCGCCGCACGCACAGGGACGCGGAGTCGGCGGCGCCGTCCTGCGTCGGGTGATGGCGGAGGAGGCGCGGCCGGGTCTGCCCTTCCGGCTCGACGTGCTGAAGCGCAGCGACGCCCGCCGCCTCTACGAGCGGCACGGCTTCCGCTTCGAGCGCGCTCTGGAGTGGGACGACATCCTCGTCGCGCCGCCTGTCTCCTGACCCCTGATCGGGGAGGACGACGGGGCGCGGGCCGCCGCTAGCATGAGCGCGATCCCCTCCGCCGGGTCGGCCGCAGGGCGACCTCCTCCTGGAAGCAGGCACTCCGCCGTGTCCCCGCTCGTTCTGAGGTCCGCCGCCTCCGCGGTCCTCGTCGCCGCCCTGGCGATCACCTCCAGCCCGCTCGCCTCCGCCGCATCGGCGGCCGCGCCGTCGGCCGCCCCCGTCGCCGCATTCGGCGCCGCCTCCGACGCGCCCCGCTCGATCGTGCTCCCCGAGGGGCAGCCGCTCTGGCAGCCCAGCGCCGAGTCCCCCCTGCCCGCCGTGCCGGACGAGGCGCCGAGCGCCGCCCGTGCGAGCGCTGCGGCGTCGATCAGCGGCCGTGTCGTGGTCGAGGAGGCCGACGGCTCGATCGCGACCACCACTCCCCGCGGCGCCCTCCTGAACGTCGAGGTCTGGTCGAGCGAGGCGGGGCTCCTCGGGAACCACTCCGTCGCCGGCGACCTCACCTTCAGCATCGACGGGCTGACCGCCGGGCAGACCTACTACCTGCTGATCAAGGACGACGCCGACCTGTACGCCGACCTCTGGTCCGGCGGCAGCGCCGTCGCCCGCAGCGCCGAGCCGCTTCAGGCCCCGGCGGCCGGCGTGCAGCTGCGCACCGCACGGCTGGGGTCGCTCGAGGGACGCCTGAGCGGTGTCGCGGGCGACCAGCGCGTCGACATCTGGTACCGCGACCCGGGAACCGACGGCTACTTCCGCACCGGCGAGCTCGACCTGATCACGGGCGGCGACAACCCGTACTCGTTCCAGCAGGTCGTCCCCGGCGACTACCTCGTCCGGGCGTCGAGCCGCGACGACGTGATCGACGACAGCTACTGGGACCACGTCCTCCGCTCGGGCGACGCGGGCGACGTGCGCGTCCCGGTGGGCGGATCGGCCGCCGGGATCGACCTCTCGCTGAGCAGCGACTACCAGCAGTACACCGGCCGCCTCGCCGGATCGGACCGCTACGCGACCTCGGTGGAGGCGACGGGCTACTTCTCCCCGGGCATCCCGGTGCTCTACGTGGCCAGCGGGGCGAACTGGCCGGACGCGCTGAGCGCCGGCCCGGCCGCCGCCGCCCTCGGAGGCGCGCTCCTGCTCACCGATCCCGACCGCCTGCCTCGGGTCGTCTCCGACGAGATCCGCCGCCTCCGCCCGGAGCGGGTCGTGGTCGTCGGCAGCGAGCTGAGCGTGAGCCCCGGGGTCCTCTCCGCGATCCGCTCGATCGTCGGCGGCACCGAGCGCATCGGCGGGACGGACCGCTACGACACCTCCCGCCGGATCGTCGCAGACGCCTTCGGCAGCGGCCCCTACTCGAACATGTTCGTCGCGACCGGCACGAACTTCCCCGACGCCCTGTCGGCCGCGCCGATCGCCGGCTGGCGTGCGCAGCCCGTGCTGCTGGTCGACGGTGCGACCTCGGGCGCCGACTCCGCGACCGCGACCGCGGTGCGCGATCTGGCGCCGGAGCACGTGGAGTTCCTCGGCGGCGACCCCTCGATCCGGGACGCGTACGTGGCGGACTTCGAGCGTCGCGGCCTCGCCCCCTCGGTCTCGAGGATCGCCGGCCGCGACCGCTACGAGACCAGCGTCGAGCTGAACAGCGCCTACCCCCAGTCGCTGCTGCAGGACAGCGTCTTCCTCGCCGCGGGGTCCTCCTTCGCCGACGCCCTCTCGGGAGCGACGACGGCGGCGGCCCTGGGCTCGTCCGTGCTGCTGACCGAGCGCGACTGCGTGCACGACTCGACGCTGCGCTTCCTGGCCTCCAACTCGAAGAACTACGCGTTCCTGCTCGGCGGGGAGCCGACGCTCACCGAGGACGTGGCGAACCTCCGCAACTGCGAGTACGACTTCTGACGACGCGTGCTCCCGGGGTCCGGGGCTAGGGTGCGAGCATGCCCACGAGCGATGAGACCTGGACCCTGGCCGAGCACGACGTACCGGTGTACCGCAGCGGTGAGGGCGGCCGCGCGCTGATCCTGATCCACGAGGTCTGGGGGGTCGACGGGCACATCCGCTCGGTCGCCGACCGCTACGCGGCCGAGGGCTACAGCGTCGTCGCCCCCGAGCTCCTGGTCGACAGCGGCCTGCTCGAGCAGCTCGACGAGGAGCAGCGCGCCGACTACGACCACCCGGTGCGGCGCCTGCCGCGCCAGGTCGAGCTGCGCACCTTCTTCGCCCCCGTCTTCACTCCGGAGCACGCGACGCGCACCGTCGCGATCCTCCGCGCCCTCGTCGAGCGGCTCCTGCGCCAGGAGGGCGCGACCAGCGTCTCCGTCACCGGGTTCTGCTACGGCGGCACCTTCTCGTGGGCGCTCGCGCTGGCCGAGCCGCGGCTGGCGGCGGCCGTGCCGTTCTACGGGCACGTCACCGCGTCCGCCGAGGAGCTCGGCGCGCTGCAGGTGCCGGTGCTGGCGTTCCTGGGCGATCAGGACGCTCCCCTCGTCGAGCAGGTGCCGCGCCTCCGCGAGGCGACCGAGGGCAAGGACGTCGAGGTCGTCGTCTACCCGGGAGCGGGCCACGCCTTCTTCAACGACGCGAACGAGCAGACCTACCAGGCCGAGGCGGCGACCGACGCCTGGCCGCGGGCGCTCGCGTTCCTCGGAGCGCACGCGGGCTGAGCGGGCCCTCGACGGACGGCGCCCGGCTCCGCGGCGCTGAGCGCGCCGACGGCCTGCGTCAGCGCGGCCGGATCGGCAGCCAGCCCCGCCGGGCCGCGAGCACGCCCGCCTGGAAGCGGCTCTCGGCGCCGAGCAGCTCGAAGAGACCGGCGATGTGCCGACGGCAGGTGCGCACGCTGAGGTCCAGCCGTGCCGCGAGCGCCTCGTCGGTGAGCCCGGCGGCGAGGCCCTGCAGGATCGACCGCTGCACCGCGGAGAGGGAGGGCTCCTCCTCGGCGCCTGCCGCGTGCAGGGGCGCTGCGAACTCCCACGCCGCGTCGAACACGCGCGCCAGGGTCGCCGCGAGCTCGGAGGAGCGGACGACCAGGGCGGCGCGGTCGTCCTCGTCCCGGGAGCGGGCGACGATCGCGAGGGAGCGGTCGAAGACCACCAGCCGGAAGGGCAGCACCGGGAGGGTCCGGAACCGCGCGCCCAGCGGCTCGAGCTCCGCGACCGAGCGCCGGAGGGCCGCGTTGTCGCGGCGGCGGTCGAGGTACAGCGTCCGCCTCGCGATGCCGCGCCCGAGCAGCTCGCGGTCGACGGCGTCGCTCGCCTCGTGCCGCTCCACGCTGCTGGTGCCGGGAGCGGCGATCAGCACCTCCTCCGAGGCTCCGCGCTGCAGGTCGAGGAGCAGCCGGAGGACGGTCGCCGGGTCCTCGATCACCTCCACCTGCTCCGCGGCGGCGAGGGCACTGCGGGCGCTCCGGTAGGCGGGGACGAGGGCCATCAGCTCGCTGCGGCGGCGGGTGATCCCGGTCTGCAGCTCGAGGAGGCGCCGCTCGTCCTCGGCGATCAGCTCGGCCAGGGCGATGTCCGGCGCGGCCGTGGCGAGCGACTCCGCCCCCGCGTGCAGCGGAGCGAGCAGCCGGAGCCCGATCAGCTCGTCGCGCGCCTCGCGGAGGCCGTCGACGGTGACGCCGAGCTCGTCCGACGCGCTCTCGAGAGACCAGTCTCCGCGCACGGACGCGTGCAGGTACAGCGCGATCGCGTTCTCGCTCAGCACCGGCGGCCCCCCGTTCTCCCGACCCTCCCGAGTGTAGGAGGCGCGCACTCAGCGCCGCCGCGCGAGAACCGCGACGACGGCGAGCTCACCGGCGAGGACCAGCGCCGCCGCTCCGAACACGGCCGGGCCGACCAGCGCGGCGAGCGGAGTGAGACCGGCGTTCGCGAGGAGGGGGGCGAGGAGACCGATCACGACGCCGGTGCGGCGGGCGGGGGGCTGCCGGCGGGCGACGGCGACGACGCTCAGCGAGGTCGCGGCGGCGGCCGCGAGCACGAGCACGAGGACAGCCGCGGGGTGCGGCTCCCCGAGCAGGAGCAGCGCGGCCAGCGCGGCCCAGGCGAGGGCGCCTCCGGCGGCGACGGGGCCGAGGTGCGGGGTGGCGGCGGGTGCAGTGGCGGTCATGGTGCGTCCTCTCGTCGTGGTCCTCCGAGCCTCGCGGAGGCCCGTCGGCGGCACCAGATCAGCATTCGGGCACGGCAGCATCCGGACATGCGGCGGACCCCCGGCTCCGCGCGGGGCGGAGGGTCGGGGGCCCACGGGACGTCCGGGCAGGCTCCGGCCGTGGCAGCATCCGGTCAGCCGGCCTCGCGCAGCCTCCCGCCGGCGAGGTGGAGGCTGCGCTGCGCACGGCGCGACGGCAGAGTGGTGGGTGTCGTCGGCTCCTGCTCCCCGGGCGCCCGCTCTTCCCGGGGCGGTGCCCGCGGTCGTAGGCTCGCGCTCATCCGCAACGGGAGGGGCCGACGATGACCGCCACGAGAGAGACGTCCGCCCCGCCCGAGCTCAAGCGGGTGCTCGGCCCCAAGCTGCTGCTGCTGTTCGTGGTCGGCGACATCCTCGGGACCGGGATCTACGCCCTCACCGGGCAGGTCGCGGCCGAGGTGGGCGGGGCCGCGTGGCTCCCCTTCGTGATCGCGTTCGTCGTCGCCACGCTCACCGCCTGCTCCTACCTGGAGCTGGTGACGAAGTACCCGCAGGCGGCGGGCGCCGCGCTCTACGCGCACAAGGCGTTCGGGATCCACTTCGTCACGTTCCTCGTCTGCTTCACCGTGATGGCGAGCGGGATCACCTCGGCCTCCGCCGCCTCGGGCGCCTTCGCGAGCAACTTCGCGATCGGCTTCGGGCTCGGGGACGGCGCGGGGACGCGGCTGAGCATCGCGCTGGTGTTCATGGTCTGCATCGCCCTGGTGAACCTGCGCGGTGTCGCCGAGAGCGTCGGGCTGAACGTGGTGCTCACCCTGATCGAGCTCTCGGGCCTGCTGCTGGTGATCTTCGTCTGCTTCTTCGCGGTGTTCGGCGGGCAGGCCGACTTCTCGCGGGTGGTCGCGTTCGAGGCGCCGGAGGACAAGTCGCTGCTGCTCGCGGTGAGCACCGCGACCTCGCTGGCGTTCTTCGCGATGGTCGGCTTCGAGGACTCGGTGAACATGGCGGAGGAGACGAAGGAGCCCAGCCGCATCTTCCCGCGCGTGATGCTCACGGGTCTCGGCATCACCGCCGTGGTCTACGTGCTCGTGTCCACGCTCGCCGTCGCGATCGTCCCCGTGGGGGAGCTGGCCGGCAACGACACTCCGCTCGTCACGGTCGTCGAGGCCGCGGCGCCCGACTTCCCGATCTCGACGCTCCTGCCCTTCATCTCGCTCTTCGCCGTGGCCAACAGCGCGCTGATCAACATGATGATGGCCAGCCGCCTGCTCTACGGGATGAGCCGCCAGGGCGTGCTGCCGCCGTTCCTGCAGAACGTGCTGCGCGGACGGCGCACGCCGTGGGCCGCGATCCTCTTCACGACGGTGATCGCCCTGCTCCTCACCGCCTACGTGTCGCGCGACCCCTCCGACCCCATCGCGGTGCTGCTGGGCGGGACCACGTCGCTCCTCCTGCTGGCGGTCTTCGCCGTCGTCAACGTCTCCGTGCTGGTGCTGCGGCGGCAGCCGGTCGAGCACCGTCACTTCCGGACCCCCACCGTGCTGCCGGTGCTGGGCACGATCGCCTGCGTCTACCTGGTGCTGCCGATCACCTCGGGACGCGACACCGCCCAGTACGGCATCGCGGGGGTGCTGCTCGTGATCGGCGTCCTGCTCTGGGTGGCGACCTTCATCGACCGGCGGGTCCGCGGCTACGCGCGCACCGCGGCGATCGCTCCGGAGGAGCTCGACGCCGATCCCGCGGAGGACGCATCGGGAGCGCACAGCGACGGCATCGGCCGGTCATAGCCGATCCATAGGGAACTCCCGATACTGGAGTCATGAGCACCCCGGCCCCCTCGAAGCACCTCGCCCCCGCGCAGCGCACCCGCCTGAAGCGGGCCGACGGGACGCCGATCCGCGTCCTCGTCGTCGACGACGAGAGCACCCTCACCGACCTGCTCCAGATGGCTCTGCGCTACGAGGGCTGGGAGGTGCGCACCGCCGCCGAGGGCCGCGCCGCGATCACGATCACCCGCGAGTTCCGACCGGACGTGATCGTGCTCGACGTGATGCTCCCCGACATCGACGGCCTCCAGGTCCTGCAGCGGGTCCGCGCGGACGGCAGCGAGACCCCGGTCCTCTTCCTCACCGCGAAGGACGCGCTCGACGACCGGATCGCCGGCCTCACCGCCGGCGGCGACGACTACGTCACCAAGCCCTTCTCCCTCGAGGAGCTGGTCGCCCGGATGCGCGGCCTCATCCGCCGCAGCACCCTGCTCGCCAACGACGCGGACGACCCCGAGGTCGTCGTGGGGGACCTGGTGCTGAACGAGGACAGCCACGAGGTCCGCCGGGGCGGCGACGAGATCGAGCTGACCGCCACCGAGTTCGAGCTGCTGCGCTTCCTGATGCGCAATCCGCGCCGCGTGCTCAGCAAGGCCCAGATCCTCGACCGGGTCTGGTCCTACGACTTCGGCGGCAAGTCGAGCGTGGTCGAGATCTACATCTCGTACCTGCGCAAGAAGATCGACGCCGGCCGCTCGCCGATGATCCACACCGTGCGCGGCGCCGGCTACCTCCTGAAGCCCGCCGACCAGTGAGCCGCACCGGCCGCCCGTCGCTCGGCGACTTCGCGACCCGCTCCGCCCTCCGCAGCTCCCGCCGCGGCCGGCGCGCGCCGTGGACTCTGCGGCGGCGGATGGTCGTCGCCGTGGTCGCGCTCGTCGCGGTGACGGCGGGCGTCGTGGGAGCGGTCAGCGTGCTCTCCGCCCGCTCGATCCTCTACGGCAGCACGGACGCGTCGCTCAGCCAGTCGGTCACGCGCCTCCAGGACTTCGACGGGCCGAGCCGCTTCGGCGGGTCGAGCGCGATCGAGCAGGCCACGACCTGCCCGAGCGGATCCTTCGGCGGCGGCCCGAGCCAGAACCTCAGCACCATCACCGCCGTCCAGGGCTCGGACGGCTCCTTCATCGGCGCCTACGTCGACGCCGACGGGGTCTGCCGGCAGTTCTCGGACCCGGCCGACTCGGTGCTCGCGGCGGCCGTCGCCGCAGGGGGCGAGGAGGCGACCATCGAGCTGCCCGGGAGCCTCGGGACCTACCGCGTCCGCGCGGCGGCGGTCGAGGGCTCCGTGGTCGTCGTCGGCGTCCCCCTGGGCGAGGTCGCCGAGACGCTCGCCTCCCTCACCTGGGTGGTCGTCGTGGTGGTGCTGCTGGCGATGCTGCTGGTCGCCCTCGTCGCCACCGCGATCATCCGCGTGGCCCTGCGGCCCCTGGAGCGGGTGGAGGCGACGGCGACCCGCGTGGCCGAGCTGCCGCTGGACCGCGGCGCCGTCGAGCTGGTCGAGCGGGTCCCGGAGGAGGACGCCGACACCCGCACCGAGGTCGGCCGGGTCGGCGCCGCCTTCAACCGCATGCTCGACCACGTCACCGGTGCGCTGGAATCGCGGCAGGCGAGCGAGGACAAGGTGCGGCAGTTCGTCGCCGACGCCTCGCACGAGCTGCGCACTCCCCTCGCGGCGATCCGCGGCTACGCGGAGCTGCCCCGGCGCGGCGGGCCCGAGCTGCCGGAGTCGGCGGCCTACTCCCTCGATCGGATCGAGTCCGCCGCCACCCGGATGACCTCGCTGGTCGAGGACCTCCTCCTGCTCGCCCGCCTCGACGAGGGCCGCGACCTCGAGAAGGAGCCCGTCGACCTGACGCTGCTCGTGATCGAGGCGCTGTCGGACGCGCATGCCGCGGGCCCCGACCACGAGTGGGACCTCGAGCTCCCCGAGGAGCCGATCGAGATCCGCGGCGACGGCTTCCGGCTGCACCAGGTGGTCGCCAATCTGCTGCGGAACGCGACCGTGCACACGCCCCCCGGCACCCGGGTCGTGGCGGCGCTCGCCGAGGAGGTGTCGGAGGGGCGGCCGATCGCAGTCGTGACGGTCACCGATTCCGGCCCGGGAATCGCGCCGGAGCTGGTGCCGGTGCTGTTCGAGCGCTTCGCCCGCGGCGACTCCTCCCGAGCGCGCACGACCGGATCGACGGGGCTGGGCCTGGCGATCGTGGCGGCGGTCGTCGACGCCCACGGCGGGCGCGTCCTCGTCGCGTCCGAGCCGGGGCGCACGAGCTTCCGCGTCGAGCTGCCGGCGGGCTGAGGGCCGGAACGGCGGTCTCCCGCCGCCCCGCCCTACACCGAGACGCCCAGCCGGCGGCGCGCGTCGTCGAGGGTCCGCACCACGGCGACCACCTCGTCGAGCGGGTGCAGCGGCGACTCGGTGCGCCCCTCCGTCACGTACTGCGCGACGTGCAGCGCCTCCCAGGCGAGGCCCTCGCCGCCCTGGAGCGGCGTCTCGTCGATCCACGACCCGCTCTCGGAGCCGCGGGTGAGCGTCACGCCGCCCGGCGTCCAGAACGACGGGTGCACGTCGATCCGCCCCGCCCGCCCCGCGACGCTCGCCGCGTGGCGGGTGTCGGCCAGCACGGTCGAGGTGGCCACCGACTGCACCCCGTGCGCGTGGCTGCCGACGATCGTCGCGGTCGCGTCGACGCCGGTCGAGGTCATGCTGCCGGCGACGACGGTGCTCTGCGGGGTGCCCGCCACCATCGAGACGAAGGAGGAGGCGTAGACGCCGACGTCCAGCAGGCCGCCGCCCGCGAGCGCCGGGTCGAAGATCCGGCTGGAGGGGTCGAAGTCGAAGGCGGCGCCGAAGTCGGCCGAGACGACGGCGGGCGCGCCGACCGCCCCGTCGGCGAGCAGCTGCCGCACGACGTCCATGTGCGGCAGGTAGCGCATCCACATCGCCTCCATCGCGAACACTCCGGCGTCGCGCGCGGCGTGCACGATCATCTCGGCCTCGCCCGGGGTCGGCGCGAACGGCTTCTCGACCAGGATGTGCTTGCCCGCGGCGATGGCGAGCAGTGCCTGGCGGGCGTGTTCCGAGTGCGGGGAGGCGATGTAGACCACGTCGACCTCCGGATCCTCGACCACGGCCTCGTAGCCGGCCGAGGCCCGCTCGATCCCGAACCGGCTCGCGAACCGCTCCGCGCGCTCCAGCGAGCGGGAGCCCACCGAGACCACGCGCTGCCGGGTGTGCTTCTGCAGCGCCTCGACGAACGAGCCGGCGATCGAGCCGGGCGCGATCACCCCCCAGCGCAGGACGGGGGAGTCGAGGAGGGAGGGGAGTCGGGGCTCGGGGAGCGTCAGTGCCATGCGTCCACGCTAGGGCCCCGTGCCCGGCGGGGGCGAGGGGGTGCGCGGCGGTCCCCTAGGGTGTGACGGCACGCGCAGTCGCGGGCGGAGGAGGACGTCATGCCCGAGTGGTACACCCTGGGCGTCGTCGCCCTCGTGATCGTCGTGGTGGTCGTCGCGATCGTGCGCTTCCGGTTCAACCCGGTGCTGGCGCTGGCCGTGGGAGCCGCCGCGATCGGCCTGCTCACCGGGCTCGGCCCCGTCGACACCGTCTCCACGATGACCACCGGCTTCGGCGAGGTGATGATGGAGGCGGGCCTCCTGATCGGCTGGGGCGTGCTCATCGGCGCGATGCTCAACGAGATGGGCGCCGTCGTCCGGCTCGTCGAGGGCCTGCTGCGCGTCTTCGGCCGCCGCGGGATCCCCTACGCGCTGGGCCTCTCCTTCGCCACCTACCTGCAGACGATCTTCGTCGACGCGCTGATCGTGATCGCGGCCCCGCTCGCGCGCCGGATCGCGCCGCGGCTGGGGCGCGCGGGCACCGGCATCGTCGCCGTGACCTTCGCCGTCGGGCTCGAGACGGGCATCGTGATGATGGTGCCCGGCTTCGCCGCGGTCGCGCTCGCGGGGCTGCTCGGAGTGCCGCTGGGCGTGATGATGCTCGGCGGATTCGCGGTGGTGGCGCCGACGGTCGTGGTCACGATCCTGCTGATGTCGCTCGCGTTCCGCCTCGGCTTCTGGGACCCGGCGCGCGACGAGCAGCTGGTCGTGCGCGACGACACGACCGGGCTCGCGACGGTGGGAGCGTCGCCCGATGCGGACGGCGGACGGCTGCCGTCGTTCGGCGCGCGGGGGCGCGGCGGGGCGTCCTCGGGCGGAGCCGGAGCGGTGTCGGGCGGCTCGTCCGGCTCGTCCGTCGAGGACGCGGCGGGTCCCGCTGAGGCGCAGGACGCCCACGCCGCCCGCGAGCGCCCGCTCCTGCTCCTCTTCGCGCCCATGCTCCTCGCCCTCCTGCTCATCGCCGCGCAGGCGGTGCTCACCGTCTCCGGGGTCGAGCTGCCGGTGCTGCAGTTCCTCGGGAACCCCGTCATCGCGCTCCTCCTCGCCGTGATCGGCACCGGAGTGGTCGGCCGGTCCACCGTGGGAACCGCGCGGATGGAGAAGGCGGTCGCCAAGGGCTTCCAGGACGGCGGGCAGATCTTCCTGCTCACCGGCGTCGGCGGGGCGCTCGCCGCGGTGATCGCGCAGGGCGACCTCGGCGAGATCCTGAAGGGCTACTTCTCGACCTCGGCGACCGCGCCGCTGCTGCTCGTCTGGGTGATGGCGGCCGTGCTGCACATCGCGGTCGGCTCGGTCACCCTCTCGGCGATCACGGCGGCCGGAGTCGTCGCGCCGGTCGCCGCGACACTCGGCCTCGACCCGCTGCTGATCGCACTCGCCGCGGGCTCCGGCGCGCTGTTCTGCATCCACGTCACCTCGAACACCTTCTGGCTGCTGCAGAGCTTCCTCGGCCAGTCGGTCCGCGGCGCCCTCAAGTCCGTGACCGTCGGCGTCTCCCTCGCCTCCGTCCTCGCGCTCGGCGCCACGCTCGTCCTCTCCCTCTTCCTCTGACCGGGCCCTCCTTCCTCCTCTCGCCGGATGCCACTCGGGCACTCGAGTCGCCGGGCGAGGCGTACCGAGGAGGCATCTCGCGGAGGTGACCCGGCCGACACGTGACGGAAACATGGAGCCTCTATCTTCCTGAGAGGGTTCACATCCGATTCGGAGATCCAGACGCCGACGGGGGCCCGATCCGTTCCGTCACGCCTCGACAAGGGAAGAACTCCGCTTGAGATCTCGAACCGCCCTCGCCTCCGGATGCGCCGCGCTCGCGCTCGCCGCCGGCGGTCTCCTGGTCGCCCCGCCGGCGACCGCCACGACCGCAGCACCCGCCGACTACACCCGCGTGGACATCGTGCGTCCGCCGTCTGCTCCGATCGCGGTGCCGACCAGCTACCCGCAGCAGACCCCGCTGACCGAGGTGCCCGTCGACCCGACCGACGCCTCGCTCCTGCGCGGAGTCACCCCCTACGACGCCATCGCGCCGCAGCTGAACGCGCTCGCCGCCCGCTCCGACCGGGTCTCGACCCAGGTGGTCGGGAAGTCCGGCCTCGGCCGCGACATCTACCTGGTCACCGTCACCGCCCCCGAGACCGAGGCCGAGACCGCGCAGCAGGCCGAGTGGCGCGACCGGCTCAAGTACGAGCCCGCCGCCGCGGCCGCCGACGCCGAGCTGATGGACGGCTACAAGGTGCCGGTCTGGTTCAACGGCAACATCCACGGCAACGAGTGGGAGGGCAGCGACGCGATCCTCGAGTACATCGAGGGCGTCGCCACCGCCGAGGACGCGGAGACCGAGGC
>NZ_PSVU01000026.1:0-51171 GCF_002932515.1 Rathayibacter sp. AY1D5 | reverse complement strand
GTGTCCCCGCTCATCGCGCTGATGCAGGACCAGGTCGACGCCCTCCGCGCGAACGGCGTCCGCGCCGAGTTCCTCAACTCCACCCAGGACGCGGGCGAGCGCAGCCGCGTCGAGCGCGCCTACCTCGACGGCGAGCTCGACCTGCTCTACGTCGCTCCGGAGCGCCTGGGCAACGAGGGCATGAAGCAGTTCCTCGCCCGCGGCCGGATCGCCCTCTTCGCGATCGACGAGGCCCACTGCGTCAGCCAGTGGGGCCACGACTTCCGCCCCGACTACCTCGCACTGGGCGAGCTCGCCGAGCGCTGGCCCGACGTCCCGCGCATCGCCCTCACCGCGACCGCCACCGAGGCGACGCACCGCGAGATCACCTCGCGCCTGCACCTCGGCGCCGCCCGCCACTTCGTCTCGAGCTTCGACCGCCCGAACATCCAGTACCGGATCGTCAACAAGGTCGAGCCGCGCAAGCAGCTGATCGACTTCCTGCGGCGCGAGCACGCGCACGACGCGGGCATCGTCTACGCCCTCTCCCGCAAGAGCGTCGAGGCGACGGCCGAGGCGCTGCGCTCGGCGGGCTTCGACGCCGTCGCGTACCACGCGGGCCTCGACTCGCGGGTACGCGCCGCCGCCCAGTCGCGGTTCCTGCGCGAGGAGGGCGTCATCGTCTGCGCGACCATCGCCTTCGGCATGGGGATCGACAAGCCGGACGTGCGGTTCGTCGCGCACATCGACCTGCCCAAGTCGGTCGAGGGCTACTACCAGGAGACGGGTCGCGCCGGCCGCGACGGACTGCCGTCCACCGCCTGGCTCGCCTACGGCCTGCAGGACGTGGTGCAGCAGCGCCGGATGATCGACGAGTCGCCGGGAGACCTGGCGCACCGTCGGCGGATGTCCGCGCACCTGGACGCGATGCTCGCGCTCTCCGAGACGGTCCAGTGCCGCCGGGTGAACCTGCTCGCCTACTTCGGCCAGGAGAGCACCGCCTGCGGCAACTGCGACACCTGCCTCGAGCCGCCCGCCTCCTGGGACGGCACGGTCGCGGCGCAGAAGTTCCTGTCGACGGTCGTCCGCCTCAAGCGCGAGCGCAATCAGCAGTTCGGCGCCGGACACATCATCGACGTCCTCCGCGGCAAGACCACGCCGCGCACCACCCAGCACCAGCACGACGGCCTCGCCACCTGGGGCATCGGCGCCGAGCTCAGCGACACCCAGTGGCGCGGAGTCGCCCGCCAGCTCCTCGCGCAGGGCCTTCTCGGCGTGAACGACGACGGCTTCGGCACGCTCGTGCTCACGCCCGCGTCCGGCTCCGTCCTCAGCGGCGAGCGGAAGGTCGAGCTGCGGCAGGAGCCGGAGAAGCCGGCCCGCTCCAGCGGATCCTCCCGCTCCGGGCGGTCCACCGTCGCCGAGCTGTCGGGCGAGGCTCAGCCGCTGTTCGAGCGGCTCCGGGAGTGGCGCGCCGCGCAGGCCCGAGCGCAGGCGGTCCCGGCCTACATCGTCTTCAACGACGCAACCCTCCGCGAGATCGCGACCGCCGAGCCGGCGACGATGGACGCGCTCAGCATCATCGGCGGCGTCGGCCAGAAGAAGCTGCTCACCTACGGCGAGGCCGTTCTCGCCGTCGTCGCGGGGGAGAGCCCCGAGATCGCCGTCCCGGAACCCGGTGAGGAGGCTCCCGCTCCCCGCCGCGCGCCGGCCGCCCGTGGCGGGTCGTCCCGCTCGCAAGGGGCGAAGCCCTCGTTCGGCCGCGAGTCGTCCGGTCCGCCGGTGTCCGCCGCTCAGCCGCCGGAGGACGACTGGGTGCCGCCGGACGAGCCCGACTGGGAGCCCGGCTGGGACAGCTACTGATCCGTCGCTGAGGCGCGCGGTTCACCACCCGCGACGGAGGCGGGCGCCGGCGTGGGCGACCGTGTTCCGGGCTCCGCGTCGGCGATCGTGCCCATCTCGTCACCGACGCGAGCGTCCTCGGTCCGAGGCGTCGGCGAGCGCCCTCAGCCGCCCGCGCCCGTCGACGCCATCCACCCGCCGAGCAGCGTGCAGCAGAACGACACCGCGAGGCCCGCCACCGGCACCCAGAACGCGATGCGCCGCCGCACCAGCAGCACGATCGAGACGACCAGCGCCGCGAGGAACGGCACCCACACTCCTCCTGCGGCGAGGACCACCCCGCCCTCGATCAGGCCGATGTCGCAGGCGTTCGATCCGCCGCACGAGTCGCTGGCCATCGCGAAGAACAGCCCGAAGAACGACAGCAGCAGCGTCACCGCGGAGGCCACGAGGATCAGCACGATCGTCAGCACCAGGTCCCAGACGCGGACCGGGCGCCCATGCGGAACCCCGGATCCCGGCGCGGCCGGAGGCGCGGGAGGCGCGGCCGCGACGTCCACGGGCGGCGCACCCGGAGTCCGGGGAGGCGCCGCCGCGACGTCCGCGGGCGGCCCGGCCGCCGGGTGTCGGGCGGGCGGAGGGGGAGGCAGCGGCGGCTCGCTCATGCCGAGAGACTAGCGAGGCGGCCTCCGGTGCGGCGTCCCTCCTCCGCAGAAGCAACCCGTAGGGACAGCCCGTTCAGCACACGGACGAGCCGCCCCCTTCTCCGCTCCCGTCGCAGGGACAGCCCGTCCTGCGCACGAGCCGCGCGCCCCGCCCCCGCCTGGTCGGTTCCGACAACGCGCTTCCTCCTCCGCCCGGCGCCGTTTGTGCCCGGGCGACGGAACGTTTCCGCCGCGCCGCCGCGCGACCTACCGTGCGAGGACCGCCTCCGCTGCCGCGCCCGTCGGCGCACGACGCACGGGGAGCGGCCCGAACCGCAGACGGTCGAAGGGACACGAACACCATGGTCAGCACCGCTCCCCACCCCCGCTCCGCCGCCGACGCCGCCGACCGGGCGGCCACCGGGCGCACGCGGGCCCGGCGCTCCCGCTCGGGCTCCATCGCGCCCACGCCGCCGGTGGACTCCCTCGGCTCCGAGGTCGACGCGCGCCTGGACGAGGACGGCGCCCCCTCCGTCGACGTCGCCGCCCTCGGCGAGACCCTGCTCGGCGCCTGGCGCGAGCAGCGCCTCGCCAGCCGCGCCCTGACCGCCCGCCCCGAGCTGCACCGCACCGACGGCCTCCCGATGAAGGAGCACCGCCTCCGCGTCTCGGAGCAGATGCGCGTGCTCGCGGCCGAGGGCGGCGTGCACCGCGCCTTCCCGGTCGACCTCGGCGGCGAGGCCGACCACGGCGGCAACATCGCCGGCTTCGAGGAGCTGGTCACCGCCGACCCCTCCCTGCAGATCAAGTCCGGCGTGCAGTGGGGGCTCTTCGGCGCCGCGGTCCTGCACCTGGGCACCCGCCCGCACCACGAGAAGTGGCTGCCGGGGATCATGAGCCTCGAGATCCCGGGCGCTTTCGCGATGACCGAGACCGGGCACGGATCCGACGTCGCGTCGATCGCCACGACCGCCACCTACGAGGACGGCGAGTTCGTGCTGCGGACGCCGTTCCGCGCGGCCTGGAAGGACTACCTCGGCAACGCGGCGGTGGACGGGCGCGCGGCGGTCGTCTTCGCGCAGCTGGTCACCCGCGGGGTGAACCACGGCGTCCACGCCTTCTTCGTCCCGATCCGCGACGAGCAGGGCGCGTTCCTGCCCGGCGTCGGCGGGGAGGACGACGGCCTCAAGGGCGGTCTGAACGGGATCGACAACGGCCGCCTCCACTTCGACGGCGTCCGCGTCCCGCGCGAGAACCTGCTGAACCGCTACGGCGACGTCGCCGCCGACGGCACCTACTCCTCGCCGATCGCGAGCCCGGGCCGCCGCTTCTTCACCATGCTCGGCACGCTCGTGCAGGGCCGTGTCTCGCTCGACGGAGCCTCGGTCGCCGCGGCGAAGATCGCGCTGACGGTCGCCGTCACCTACGGCGATCAGCGCCGCCAGTTCACCGGCGGCGGCGAGCGGGAGGAGGTGCTGCTCGACTACCAGCGGCACCAGCGCCGCCTCCTGCCGCGCCTGGCCACCACCTACGCCGCCGCCTTCGCGCACGAGAAGCTGCTGACGGCGTTCGACGAGGTGTTCTCCGGCGCGAACGACACCGAGCAGTCGCGGCAGGACCTCGAGACCCTCGCCGCGGGGCTGAAGGCGCTCTCGACCTGGCACGCTCTCGACACGCTGCAGGAGGCGCGCGAGGCCTGCGGAGGCGCGGGCTTCCTCGCGGAGAACCGGCTCACGCAGCTGCGCGCCGACCTCGACGTGTACGCGACCTTCGAGGGCGACAACACCGTGCTCCTCCAGCTGGTCGCCAAGCGGCTCCTGACCGACGTCGGCCGCCGCTTCAAGGGCGCCCAGCCCGCGGAGCTGGCGCGCTACGCCGCCTCGCAGGTCGCGGGGGCGACCGTCGACAACTCGGGTCTGCGCCGTCTGGCCCAGGTGGTCGCCGATCGCGGATCGACGGCCCGCTCGGTCGGCCAGCTGCGGGAGGACCAGCGCGAGCTGCTCACCGGCCGCGTCGAGAGCATGGTCGCGGGGATCGCCTCACGGCTGCGCCCGGCGTCGAAGCTGCCCTCCGACGAGGCGGCCCGCCTGTTCAACGCACACCAGAGCGAGCTCATCGAGGCGGCGCGCGCGCACGCCGAGCTGCTGCAGTGGGAGGCGTTCACGGAGGCGCTCGCCGGCGTCGAGGACGCGGGCACGCGCACCGTCCTCACCTGGCTCCGCGATCTCTTCGGCCTGGGCCTGATCGAGAAGCACCTCGACTGGTACCTCATCCACGGGCGCCTGTCGTCGCAGCGAGCGGTCGCGGTGACGTCCTACATCGACCGGCTGCTCGCCCGCATCCGCCCGCACGCCGCCGACCTGGTCGCGTCGTTCGGCTACGGGCCCGAGCACGTGCGCGCGGCGATCGCGACCGGCGCCGAGGCGGAGCGCCAGGAGGAGGCGCACGCCTGGTACGAGGCCGCCCGCGCCTCCGGCACCCTCCCCACTCCGGAGAAGCGCCGCTGAGCCCCTCCTCGAGATGCCGCTCCGGTACGCGACACGTCGCGCGAGGCGCACCGGAGTGGAATCCCGCGGAGACAGGACGGGGAGGGGCGCGTCAGGACGCGAGGAACGCCAGCGCCTGGTCGCGCTCGGCGCGCAGCTCGAGCACGGACTCGTCGATCCGCGCGCGGGAGTGCGCGTCGATCTCGAGTCCCTCGACGATCCGCCACTCGCCGTCGACGGAGCGGACCGGGAACGAGGAGATCAGCCCCTCCTCCACCCCGTATGAGCCGTCCGACTCGACGGCGGCCGAGGTCCACGACGTGCCGTCGACCCAGTCGCGCACGTGGTCGATCGCGGCGGAGGCGGCGGACGCGGCCGAGGAGGCGCCGCGGACCTCGATGATCTCGGCGCCGCGCTTGGCGACCCGCGGCTCGAACTCCGTGTGCAGCCACTCGGCGTCGACCAGCTCGGGCACCGGACGTCCGCCGACGGTGGCGTGCGTCGCGTCCGGGTACTGCGAGGCGGAGTGGTTGCCCCAGATCGCGACGCCCTCGATCGCGTCGACGGGGGCGTCGAGCTTCGCGGCGAGCTGCGCGACCGCCCGGTTGTGGTCGAGGCGCGTCATCGCGGTGAAGCGGCCGGCAGGGATGTCCGGGGCGCTGCGCCGCGCGATCCAGGCGTTGGTGTTGGCCGGGTTGCCGACGACCAGCACGCGGATGTCGGAGGCGGCGTGCGCGTTCAGCGCGGCACCCTGAGGTCCGAAGATGCCCGCGTTCGCGGCGAGCAGGTCGGCGCGCTCCATGCCCGCGCTGCGCGGCCGGGCGCCCACGAGGAGGGCGACGCTCGCGCCGTCGAACGCGGCGGCCGGGTCGTCCGTCGCCTCGATCCCGCGGAGGAGGGGGAAGGCGCCGTCCTGCAGCTCGAGCGCCGTGCCCGCGGCCGCGCGGAGGCCGGAGGGGATCTCGAGCAGGTTCAGGCGGACGGGGACGTCCGGCCCGAGGAGCTGACCCGAGGCGATGCGGAAAAGGAGCGCGTAGCCGATGGCGCCTCCGGCTCCCGTGACCGTGACCGTGACCGGAGTGCGCTGCTGGTTCATGCGCCGAGCGTATTCCCGCCGGCTGGGGGAGGGGGAGGAGTCAGCCGGACGGCGGGCCCTCGGCGGGAGGCGCCGTCGACCCGCGGAGCACGAGCTTGTTGCGCAGCCGCACGTGCTGCTCGGCCACGCTCCCGCCGTCGATCAGCGTCAGGAGCGCCCGGGCGGCCGCGCGCCCCACGCGGTGCAGCGGCTGCCTCACCGTCGTGAGCGCGGGGACCACCCGGGAGGCGTCGGGCACGTCGTCGTAGCCCACGACCGAAAGCTGCCCCGGCACCGAGAGGCCCAGCGCCCGGGCCGCCTCGATCACGGCGATGGCGGAGGCGTCGTTCGCGGCGAGGACCGCCGTCGGGCGGTCGGGCAGCAGCAGCAGCTCGTGGGCGGCGGCGAGGGAGGGGTCGTGCCGGTAGTAGCCGACCCGTACGAGCGCGGGGTCGTAGGGGAGGCCGGCGTCCGCGAGCGCCCGCTGGTAGCCGGCGCCGCGCCGGTGCGACGACTCCAGGTCGGGGCGGCCCGCGACGAAGCCGATGCGGCGGTGGCCGAGCCCGATCAGGTGGCTGGTCGCCAGCTGCGCTCCGCCGAAGTCGTCGGTCGCCACCGAGTGCAGCTCGGTCTGCGCGGTCAGCGGATCCACGACGACGAGCGGCAGGTCCGACGGGGGGATCACGCCGGAGGGAGTCACCAGGATCGCTCCCGCTACGTGCGCCTCGGTGAGGCGCCGCAGGGACTCCTGCTCCCATCCCGCCCGGCCCCGGCGGCTCGCCCCGCTGCCGGCGAGGAGGTCGAACCGGGTCCCCCGGAGCGCCGTCGCCACTCCCTGCAGCACCTCCGTGCCGAACGGCTCGAAGTCGCCCAGGAGCACGCCGATGACGCCTGAGCGCTCCGCGCACTCCGTCGTCACGACCTCCTGCTCGGCCTCCGCCGTCGCCGCCCCTGCGGACATCCTCGTCCCCTCCCGCCGTCCCCGCCCGGCCGCGGCGGAACGCGGTGATCGCCTCGCTGCGCTGCTCCGGACGGTTGAGAACACGTCCTTGCAATCGGGAATGTTCCCGGTAACATTGCCCGCAAGACTAGCTGAGGGAAAGCTCAGCAGTCGAGAGAGACGAGTATCGGGCAGCCTTTCTCCCCTCAGTGCTGAGGGGGTCGAGAGCTGGAGCTCGCGTGGCCACGCTGTGGAAGCCGCCGCGCACGAGCCGTCCGCCGCTCTCCGCGCGTCCTGCGCTCCAGGCGCGGCCGAACGCCCCTCGGGCTGCGCCGCGCTCCGTCCTCTCGCGGCCTCGGGCCGCGCCACCACTCCGCGCCGTCCGGCGCTCGACCTGATCGGCGACGATGCCGATCGAGTGAGGAACACCATGTCCACGCGACGCACCCCCCGACCCCTCTGGCTCGTCCGCTCGGGCGCCGCTCTCGCCGGCTGCCTGCTCCTGTCCGGCGTCGCCGCCGCGGCCGCGGCCGCCGACACCGAGTACGGCTCCGACGACGTCGACGTGAACGTCAGCATCGAGGAGCTGGAGCAGCCCGGCGCCCTCTCGATGTCGATCGACGGCACCTCCGCCACGCTCGCCGAGGAGGGCTCCACCCCGACCGTGCGCGCCTTCACGGGGCAGCTGCCCGACGTGACCGTGACGGACACCCGGACCGTCGACGAGATCCCGGCCGGAGCCGGCTGGTACGTCCTCGGCTCGGCGAGCGCCTTCACCGGCGACGCGGACCAGGAGGACATCTCCTCCGACCACCTCGGCTGGACGCCGGTCCTCGTGGACGGCGGCGAGTCGGGCCTCGTGTCCGAGGGCGACCCGGTCGACACGATCCTCGACGAGGGCGCCGACGCCGTGGGCCTGTTCGACCAGGAGCTGCTCGCGCTGTCGCTCGACTCGCAGGAGACCGCGACGGACGGGTCCTGGACCGTGTCCGCGGGCCTCACCCTGAAGACCGAGGCCGACGTCGCCCCCGGCGACTACTCCTCCGTCCTGACGCTGTCGCTGTTCGAATGACCCCGATGCGCGCAGTCGCCTCCACGGCGATCGGCGCCCTCCTCGCGGCGGGCCTGCTCGCCTCCGGCGCGGCTCCGGCGACCGCGGCCGGCGCGTGGTCGCCGAAGGCCTCCTACACGTCGACGGACCGCGGCGACGGCACCTACTCCGTGCCGCTGCTGAACGCCGACGTGCCCGACGTCAGCGTCGAGCGCGTGCCCGCGTCCGAGAACGACGAGGGCCGCGACATCTACTACATGATCAGCACCACGATGCACCTGAGCCCGGGCGCCCCGATCATGAAGTCCTACGACCTCGTCAACTGGGAGATCGTCAACTACGTCTTCGACCGGCTCGAGATCGGCGACCGCTTCTCGCTCCGCAACGGGCAGAACTCCTACGGCAACGGCCAGTGGGCCTCGTCGCTGCGGTACCACGACGGCCGCTACTACGCGGTCTTCAACACCAACAACCTCGGCGGCTCCTACCTCTACTCGACCGACGACATCGAGGACGGAGCCTGGACCCGCACAGCCCTCGGCCGCGCCTTCCACGACCCGTCGCTCTTCTTCGACGACGCGGACGGCGGCACGCCGTACATCTTCTACGGCTCCGGATCCACCAGCGCCGTGAAGCTGAGCGAGGACCTGACGACCGTCGTCGCCGAGTACCCGAACATCCTCCGCACCTCGGACTACCCGGGAGCCGGCTACCTCGGCGGCCTGTTCGAGGGCGCGCAGGTGCAGTACATCGACGGGCAGTACTACATCGTCATCATCACCTGGCCCTCGGGCCAGGGCCGCCAGGTGGCGCTGTTCCGCTCGTCCGAGCTGCTGGGCCGCTACGCGACCGCCGACGGCAGCAACCCCTACGAGGGCAAGGGCGTGCTGAACTCCAGCGGGTTCGCCCAGGGGAGCCTCGTGCCGATCGCGAAGGAGGACGGCTCGACCGCCTGGCACGGCATGTTCTTCCGCGACAGCTTCCCGACCGGCCGCATCCCCGGGCTCATCCCGGCGACGTGGAAGGACGGCTGGCCGACGTTCGGGACGAACGGCTCGGTGCCGGTGGGCGGGAGCTTCCCGAAGCCGATCCGCCTCAGCCCCGAGGAGGAGCTGTTCGAGCGGCAGAAGGGCATCGTCGTCTCGGACGACTTCGACAACGACGCCCCGGCGAAGGCCTACCAGGACGAGTCGTGGACGATCCCGCCCGCGCCCGCCTACGACGCGTCGCTGCTCGGCGTGCAGCTGCTCCAGAACCCGGGAGCGGAGTCGGGGACGGCGCCGTGGGCAGGCCAGTTCGGCGCGACGCTGTCGGCCGACACGACCGACCCGGCGTCCGGCACCGCCGCGCTCCGCGTGGGTACCCGCACGCTCAACGGCTCCGGCCCGAGCCAGGTGCTGGCGAACAAGCTGCAGCGCGGCGTCACCTACACCGTGTCCGCGAAGGTGAAGTACACGACCGGCCCCGCGTCGGTCCGCTTCAACCTCTGCGCCGACTTCGGCGCGGGACCCGTGACGATGGCCTCCGCCGCCGTCACGCAGGGGCAGTGGACGACGATCACGGGGACCTACACGGTGCCCGAGACCGCGAACGTCGGCAGCGTGAAGTTCGCCGTCGAGACGCCGTGGGGCAATCCGCAGCCGGCGTCCTCGAGCACCGAGTACCTGCTCGACGACGTCTCGCTCGTCGGCGCCGCTCCCACCCTCGAGCGCCCGACGGCCGCCGAGATCGAGCCGAACGGCTCGACCCTCGCCCTCCCCTGGCAGTGGAACCACGCCCCCGACAACCGCTACTGGTCGCTGACCGAGCGCGAGGGCTGGCTCCGCCTCACCAACGGGAAGGTGCTCAGCGGAACGGCCGCGCACACGCGTCTCTCGGGCTCGCCCGAGATGACGTACCTGGAGGAGGCGCGCAACACGCTCTCCCAGCGCATCGTGGCTCCGAAGCAGTCGGCGGAGGCGGCGTTCGACGTCTCCGGGATGAAGGACGGCGACGTCGCCGGCCTCGCGGCCTACAACCGCGGCTTCTCGTACGTCGCGGTCAAGCGCGTGGACGGCGTCACCACCGTCGGCGTCGTGAACCGCAGCCAGCCGTTCGCGACCACGTTCGATCAGGCGGCCGTCGAGTCCTTCCTCCCCGGCACCACCGCCGCCCTCGGCGACGCCTCGCAGGTGCGCCTGAAGGCCGACCTCGAGCTCTCGGCCCCGGCCGGACAGCTCTGGACGACCTTCTCGTACAGCCTCGACGGGACGAGCTGGACGAAGCTCGGCAGTCGCGTCGGCCCGCAGACCCTCGACGGTCAGCTCACGCACTTCATGGGCCACCGCCTCGGGCTGTTCAGCTACGCGACGAAGACCGCCGGCGGCCACGTCGACGTCGACGAGTTCCTCCTGAGCGACACCCTCTCCTCGGAGGGGAAGGCGCTCGACCGCTCGCAGCTCGACGCGGCCGTCGCCCACGCGGCGACGCTCCGCTCCGACGACTACCCGGCCGACGCCTGGTCCGACCTCCAGTCGGTCCTCGCGAAGGCGCAGTCGGTCGGCACCGCGGGAACGCAGAACCAGATCGACGCCCCGGAGCGCGCGCTCAGCTACCAGCTGGCCCGCCTCGGGACGCTGAAGGAGGCGTCGCTCGACGTGACCGCCGCCGCCGCGACCCGCTGCATCGCCGGGAAGGTCGTCGTGACCGTGCGGGCGACCAACGCCGACGACGTGCCCGTCGCCCTCCGGATGGAGAGCGCGTCCGGCACGAAGACGGTCGCCGCGCTCGCACCCGGCGCCACGACGAGCCACGCCTTCACCACGCGGGCGGCCTCGGTCCCCGCCGCCGAGGTGGTCGTGACCGCGACCGCCACCCTCGACGGCGAGCCGGTGACGACCACGGTGAGAGCGCCCCATCCGGCCGCGTCCTGCGGCTGAGCACTCCGGGGGCGGCCCGCGCGGCCGCCCCCGCCCCCGAACGCGTCAGCGGCACCCGTCGCCGACGATCTCCTGCACGACACGATCAAGGAGGATCCGTGAGATCACCACAACGAGAAGCCGCTCCGAAGGGGCGGTTGCGGCTGAGGCTGCTGGCCACGGCCGCGCTGACCGCGCTCCTGGTGGCACCCTTCGCCGCCCAGACCTCGTCCGCCGCTGAGGCGGAGCTCATCGTCAACGGCGGCTTCGAGAGCGGCATCAGCAGCTGGTTCGTCAACAACGGCAACGCCGCCGACGCCGGCGCCATCGCGACGACCACGGACGCGCGCACCGGCACCGCCGCAGCGCTCGTCACCGGCCGCACGACCACCGGCGCGGGCGCCATGCAGGACCTCAGCGGCAAGGTCGTCGCCGGCCAGACCTACCAGGTCAAGGCGCAGATCAAGTACGAGAACGCCGCGAGCCCCGCGACCAAGCAGTTCTTCGCCACCATGCACTACGGCGGAGGCACCTACACGAACCTCGCGAGCGTCACCGCCACGAAGGGGCAGTGGGCGACGATCAACGGATCGTTCACCATCCCCGCCGGGCAGAGCGTCGCCACCGCGCGCCTCTTCTTCGAGACGCCGTGGACCGCGACTCCGTCTGCCGCGCCCGAGACGCACCTCATGGACTACAAGCTCGACGACGTCTCGCTGGTCGGAGCGGCGCCGCCCGCGCCCGCCTCGCGCACCATCGAGGTCGTGGGCAAGATCCCGGGCGACCACAACCCGCTCATGGGCTGGAAGTTCGGCGCCGACGGCTTCGGCTTCGTCGAGAACGGCCGCGTGTACATGTACATGACGAACGACACCCAGGGCTACGCTCCGAACCCCGCCACGGGCGTCTCGGCGGGCATCGACTACGGCAAGATCAACCAGATCACCGTGATCTCCTCGGACGACCTCGTCAACTGGACCGACCACGGCGAGATCCAGGTCGCCGGCTCCACCGGAGTCGCGCCCTACACCGGCAACTCGTGGGCTCCCGGCATGGCGAAGAAGACCGTGAACGGCGTCGACAAGTACTTCCTCTACTACGCCAACGGCGGCGGCTCCAGCAACGTGATCACCGGCGACTCGCCGGTGGGCCCGTGGACCAGCCAGCGCACCTCCACGCTCATCAACGCGTCCACCCCGGGCGCCGAGGCGGTCGCGTGGAAGTTCGACCCGGCACCGCTCGTCGATGACGACGGCCAGGGCTACCTGTTCTTCGGAGGCGGACCCGCCTCGACCGCGCTCCCCGCGGCCGAGCGCTTCAACAACCCGAAGAACATCCGCGTGATCGAGCTCGGCGACGACATGATCTCGACCCAGGGCACTTCCGCCGTCGTGGACGCGCCCGTCGCGTTCGAGGCGGCCCAGGTGTTCAAGCGCCAGGACAAGTACTACCTCTCGTACTCGTCCCACTTCGGCGGCAACGACTTCGGCGGCAACCAGACCCGCGAGCCCGGCTACCCGGGCGGCGGCGAGATCGGCTACATGATCTCGGACGACCCGATGTCCTGGCCCAAGGAGAACTACGCCGGCGTGATGTTCCCGAACCAGAGCCGCTTCTTCGGAGCCGGCACCGGCGGCAACAACCACCAGTCGGTCTTCGAGCTGGGCGGCAAGTACTACTTCACCTACCACGCGCCGACGCTCAACAAGCGGATCAACGGCGACACCACCCAGGGGTATCGCAGCCCGCACATCCAGGAGCTGCAGTTCAACGCCGACGGCACGGTGCAGCAGGTGGTCGGCGACTACAAGGGCGTCGACCAGGTGAAGGACTTCGATCCGTACCGCACCTTCCCGGCCGAGACCATCGGCTGGAGCAAGGGCATCGCGACGGCGCCGCTCGGCACCCCCGCCGCGGGCGCGACGCAGAACCTCGTGCTGAAGGACCTCGACAACGGCGACTGGACCGCGCTGTCCGCCGTCGACTTCGGGGACACCGGAGCCGCGACGTTCACCGCGAAGGCCAAGGCGCTGCAGGCCGGCGGCACCGTCACCGTCCGCCTCGACTCCGAGACCGGGCCCGTCGCGGGCACCGTCGCGGTGAACGGGACGACCGGTGAGTGGACCGACGTCAGCGCCGCGCTGACCGGAGCGACCGGAGTGCACGACGTGTTCTTCAGCTACTCCGGACCCTCCGGCGACCTGTTCGAGCTCGACACCTTCGCCTTCACCGAGGGCGAGGCGGCTCCGGCGCTCGACATCACGGCGAGCGCGGCGACCCGCTGCATCGCGGGCAAGGCGATCGTCACCGTCCAGGCGAGCAACGGCTCCGACGTCCCCGTCGGCGTGACCTTCACGTCGACGTCCGGCACGAAGTCGTTCACCTCGGTGGCGCCCGGCAAGACCGTGTCGCACGCCTTCACCACCCGTCAGGCGAACCTGCCCGCCGGTGCGGTGACCGTCGAGGCCACGGCCACGATGAACGGCGCCCCCGTCGAGACGGAGGTGAGCGCTCCGTACGCGGCGCGCCCGTGCTCGTAGCGCACGGCTGAACCACCGGGGAGCGCCCCCGGCCCTGCGGGGCCGGGGGCGCTCCTGCGCGTGCGGGGGGATCTCGATACGCCCCTCCGGGGCTGCTCGATCAGCATGTGCCGGCCGCGCAGCGGGGTGATGAGACCCCGCTGGGTCAGCGGCTGTCGGCCAGGCGCATCGTGCCGCCGGCCTGGGCGGCGAAGGCGCGGGCGGTCGCCGCGATGGTGCGCTGCATGACCCGCGCCGCGGCGGTCGGCGCGAGGTCCGCCGGGCGCGCGAGGCTGATCGTCCGGGTCAGCGTGGGCTTCTCGAGCGTCGGCTCCTCGATGCGGATCGAGCGCAGCCCCGGGCGCCCCTGCAGCACCATCGCCGGGACGACCGCGACGCCCAGGCCCCGCTCGGCGAAGCGCAGCACCGCGTCCATCTCGGCGCCCTCCAGCACCACGTCCGGCTCCAGGCCCGCGGCGGCGAACGCGGCGTCGGTCGTGCGGCGCAGGTCGTAGCTCGAGTTGAAGACGATCTGCGGGAGGCGGGCGACCGCGGCCAGGTCGAGCGCGCCGGTCGCGGCGAGGGGAGGCTCCGCGGCGGAGGAGACCACGACGAGCTCCTCGACGAGCAGCGGCGTCACCGTGAAGGCGCCGGGAGCGGCCGCGGTCGAGGTCGTCACCAGCGCCAGGTCGAGCTCGCCCCGTGCCAGCCGGTCGAAGAGGCTCCGCGACCCGTCCTCGGCGAGGTGCAGCTCCACGGCGGGATGCGCGGAGTGGAACGCGTGCAGCACCTCCGCGACGAGGCTGATGCAGAGCGTCGGCGTCGCGCCGAACCGCACCCGGCCGCGCTCGAGTCCGGCCAGCTCGGCCAGCTCGCGGCGCACCGATCCGGCGTCGGCGAGCATGCGCCGGGCGAGCGGCAGCAGCAGCTCCCCGGCCGGTGTGAGGGTGCTGCCGGAACGCGCCCGGTGGAAGAGCTCGGAGCCGAGGTCCTGCTCCAGCGCGGCGATCCGGCGGCTCAGCGAGGGCTGCGCGAGATGCAGCTCCTCGGCGGCGCGGGTGAAGCTGCCGAGGCGGGCGACCTCGACGAATCCGGTGAGCTGCTCGAGATCCACATGCATACCCTATGCGTATGGCCGTGCCCAGCATTATGCATTGGAGTAATCGAAGCGCCGTGCCTAGCGTGGAGGCATGACCACTTCAGAGACCACCGCACCGGAGCGTCGGATCTCCACCTCCGTCCTCGTCATCGGCACCGGCGGATCGGGCCTGCGCGCCGCGATCGAGCTCGCCGAGGCGGGCGTGGACGTCCTCGCGCTCGGCAAGCGCTCGAAGTCGGACGCGCACACCTCCCTCGCCGCCGGCGGCATCAACGCCGCCCTCGCCACGATGGACCCCGACGACAGCTGGCAGCAGCACGCGGCCGACACCATCACCGAGTCCTACCAGCTCGCCAACCCGCACACTGTCGAGATCGTCACCTCCAACGCCGCCCGCGGCATCCAGGACCTCGAGCGCTACGGCATGCCGTTCGCCCGCGAGGACGACGGCCGCATCTCGCAGCGCTTCTTCGGCGCGCACACCTACCGCCGGACCGCCTTCGCGGGCGACTACACCGGCCTCGAGATCCAGCGCACGCTCGTCAACCGGGCCGCCCAGCTCGAGATCCCGATCCTGGACACCGTGTACGTCACGCGGATCCTCGTCAACGAGGACGGAGCCGTGTTCGGCGCCTACGGCTTCGACCTCGTCGACGGCACCCGCTACCTGATCCACGCCGACGCGGTGATCCTCGCCGCGGGCGGGCACAACCGCATCTGGCGCCGCACCTCCTCCCGCCGGGACGAGAACACGGGCGACTCGTTCCGCCTGGCCGTCGAGGCCGGCGGTCGCCTGCGCGACCCGGAGCTGGTCCAGTTCCACCCGTCGGGCATCATCGAGCCCGAGAACGCGGCGGGCACGCTGATCTCCGAGGCCGCGCGCGGCGAGGGCGGCATCCTTCGCAACGGCCTCGGCGAGCGCTTCATGGGCAAGTACGACGCCGAGCGCCTCGAGCTCTCGACCCGCGACCGCGTCGCCCTCGCCTGCTACACCGAGATCAAGGAGGGTCGCGGCACGCCCAACGGCGGGGTCTGGCTCGACGTCTCGCACCTGCCGCGCGAGACGATCATGACCCGGCTGCCGCGGGTGTACCAGACGATGCTCGAGCTGCAGATGATCGACATCACGAAGGATCCGATCGAGATCGCGCCCACGGCGCACTACTCTATGGGCGGGGTCTGGGTGCGCTCGGACGACCACAGCACCGACGTCCCCGGGCTCTACGCGATCGGAGAGGCCTCCAGCGGACTGCACGGCGCCAACCGCCTCGGCGGCAACTCGCTGATCGAGCTGCTGGTGTTCGGCCGGATCGTCGGGCAGGCGGCGGCGGAGTACTCCGCCTCACTGACCGCCCAGACGCGCTCGGCCGCGTCCGTCCAGGTCGCCCGCGACGAGATCGCCGGCCTGCTCGCGGCCGACGGCACCGAGAACGTCCGCGCTCTGCAGCGCGCGATCCGCAACACGATGACCGAGCACGCCGGAGTCGTCCGCGACGAGGAGGGCCTGCTCGCCGGGCTCGCCGAGCTGGACGCGATCGAGGCGCGCATCGCCGACATCGGCGTGCACCCGGACATCGCCGGCTTCCAGGACCTCGCCCACGCCTTCGACCTCAAGTCGGCCGCGATGGCCGCGCGGGCCACCCTCGAGGCAGCGCTCGAGCGCCGGGAGAGCCGCGGCTGCCACAACCGCAGCGACTACCCGGACATCGACCCGGCCCTCCAGGTGAACCTCGTCTGGTCGCCCTCCGCGGGGATCACGCGCGAGGAGATCCCCGCGGTGCCGGAGGAGATCCAGGCGCTGATCAGCGGCGAGGTCGCCACCGCGGGCAAGCTGCTCGAGTAGCCGGAACCGCGACGGCACGACGCCGGTCGCTCTCACCGCCTGCTCGCCGGGCACCACCGGCGCCCAGGCGCCCCCCGGGATCCTCCTGGGGACCACGGACAAGGTCACCGCCCTGGATCCCGCCGGCTCCTGGGACCTCGGCTCGGCGACGCTGCAGAACCAGGTCTTCTCCTGGCTGCTGACCTCCGCCCCCGGATCGACGGATCCCGTGCCGGACCTCGCGGCCTCGGCCGAGTTCACCGACCCGACCCACTACCGCGTCGCCCTGCGCGAGGACGCCGCCTTCGCCAACGGCAATCCGCTCACCGCCTCGGACGTGGTCTTCACCTTCGAGCGCCAGGTGGCGATCGCCGCTCCGAACGGCCCCTCGTCGCTGCTCTCGGACATGGTCTCGGTCGCGGCGGAGGACGACTCCACCGTCGTCTTCACACTGGCCACCCCGGACAACGCCCTCTGGCCCCAGATCCTCACCAGCCCCGCCGCCGCGATCGTCGACGAGGACGTCTTCTCGGCCGACTCCCTCACCACCGACGACGACATCGTCGCCGGCGACGCCTTCAGCGGGCAGTACTCCATCACGAGCTACACGCTGAACTCGCTCGTGCAGCTCACCCGCAACGACTCCTACGACGGCCTCCTCGGCGCCGCCGCCAACGAGTCCGTGATCGTCCGCTACTACGCGGACGAGAGCAACCTCAAGCTCGACATCCAGCGCGGCGAGATCGCGGTCGCCTACCGCACGCTGAACGCGACCGACACGGAGGACCTCCGCGGCGAGGAGGGCCTGACGGTGCACTCCGGTCCCGGTGCCGAGATGCGCTTCCTGGTCTTCAACCCCGAGACCATGCCCTACGGCTCCGCCACCTCCGAGGCCGACGCCGACAAGGCGCTCGCCGTCCGCACCGCCGTCGCCGACCTGATCGACCGCGACGAGCTGTCGGACCAGGTCTACAAGGGCACCTACGCGCCGGTCTACTCGATCGTCCCCAGCGCCCTGACCGGATCGACGCCGGCGTACGAGCAGGCCTTCGGCGACGGGAGCGGCGGTCCCAGCGCGGACGAGGCCGCCGCCGCGCTCCGGGCGGCCGGGATCACCGGTCCCGTCGACCTCAAGCTGCAGTACAACACCGACCACTACGGCTCCAGCACCTCGGACGAGTACGCGCTCATCAAGAACCAGCTCGAGCGCAGCGGGCTGTTCACGGTCGACCTGCAGTCGACGGAGTGGACGCAGTACGTGAAGGAGAAGTCGACCTCCTACCCGCTCTACCAGCAGGGCTGGTTCGCGGACTACCCGGACTCGGACAACTACCTGAACCTGCTCTACGGCACCGACGAGGCCCCCTCCATCCTCGGCGCCGCCGTGAAGGACGACGCCTACAACGAGGTCGTGCTGCGCGAGCGGAGCCTGGCCCCCGGCGACGAGCGCACCGCGGCGATCGAGGAGGCGCAGCGCCTCGCGGCGGAGAAGGCGATCACCGTGCCGCTCCTCGAGGGCACGGAGACCGTCATCGCCTCCTCCACGATCTCGGGCATCGACGACACGCTCGACGGTTCCGGCCGGTTCCGCTTCGGGCTGCTCCGGAGCGAGTGATCTGGGCGCGCTGATCGGCCGGACGGGCCGCGGCGCCGCAGAGCGGGAGACCCTCGGCGGCCGCCGCGGCCCGTCCGTGCGTCCGGGGGCGGCTCTGCGAGGACGGCTCTGCGAGGACGGGGCACCCGGATCGATCAGCGCGCCAGCGCCGCCAGCTCCGCCCGGGTGCGGGCCCCGGCCTTGCGCAGCAGGTTCGACACGTGGAACTTCACGGTGTTGCCGCTGATGCCGAGGTCGTCCGCGATCCGCTGGTTCGAGGCGCCGAGCGTGATCAGGTTCAGCACCTCCCGCTCGCGGGCGCTGAGCTCGGCGAGGTCGAGCCCGTCGGGCTGCGCCGGCGGATCGAGGGGGAGGCGGATCGACAGGGTCGACCCCCAGCCCGCGGTCGACGCGACCGAGAGCTCCCCGTCGAGCCCGCGGACGCGCTCGGCGATCGGGCGCAGGGCGTCGTCGCGGGTCGTCAGCTCGCCCCGGCCGTCGTCGCGGATCTCGATGAGCAGGTTGAGCCCGTCGCAGTCCCACTGGATCCGCACCCGGCGCGTCTGCTCCGACTCCACGAAGGCCAGCACGGCGCTCCGCACGATCGCGCGGGCGGCGTGCGCCACCTCGCCGGGGAGGGCGCGCCCGGTGGCGGGCGGCTCGACGAACTGCACGTCGAGGTCGCCGAAGCGCACGAGCGGGCGCAGGTCGCTCCGGAGCCGCGCGAACGCGCCCACGACGGGCTCCAGCATCGCGCTGCGCTGCTCGTCCGAGGCGGTGCGCAGCTCGACCAGGGCGTTCGCGGCGATGTCGATCGCGACGGTGCGGGCCGCACGGTCGTCGAGGCGCTCGGCGCGCAGGGCGGCGAGCACCGACTCCAGCGCCACCGCGTGCCGGTCGGCCTGCTCGGCCACCGTGCGGGCGTGCTGCTGCAGCAGGGTGCGGGAGGCGGGGGACTCGGCGGGATCCATCCCCCGAACCTACCCGTCCTACCCGCGAGCGGCACCGCCCACCCGATCGGGTAGGTAGACCTCCTCGATCAGGTGGCGCGCGGATCCGGTCGCCGGGCGCACTGTGGACCCATGCCCGCTGACGACCGCACCACCGACCCCGCAGAGGCGCTCGCCGTGATCGCCGCCGAGGTGTCCGCCGCGACCGCCTCGCTGACGACCGACCGGCTCGAGCCCGTCCTCGAGCTGCTCGCCGGCGCCGACCGCGTCTTCGTCCACGGCGCCGGCCGCTCCGGCCTCGCCCTGCGGATGACCGCCATGCGCCTCATGCACCTCGGACTCGTCGTGCACGTGGTCGGCGACGTGACGACCCCGGCGATCCGCGGCGGCGACGTGCTGCTCACCGCGAGCGGCTCCGGCACCACCGGGGGCATCGTCCGCGCCGCGCAGGCCGCCGTCGACGCCGGAGCGCGGGTCGCGGCGATCACGACCGCCGCCGACTCCCCGCTGGCCGGGCTCGCCTCCGCCGTGGTGGTCGTGCCCGCCGCCGACAAGCTCGACCGCTCCGGGGCCGCCTCGGCGCAGTACTCCGGCGGGCTCTTCGAGCAGGTCGTCGTGCTCACCGGCGACGCCCTGTTCCACGCGCTCTGGCAGCGGCGCGGCGACAGCGCCGACGAGCTCTGGCCGCGCCACGCGAACCTCGAATGACCCGACTCCCCACCTCGACAGGAAGAAGAACCCCGTGAAGCTCCAGTTCGCCATGGACACCCTCAGCACCGACGCCGCCCTCGAGCTCGCCGCTGCCGCCGCCCCGCACGTCGACATCCTCGAGCTGGGCACCCCGCTCATCAAGAGCGCCGGCCTCTCCGCCATCACCGCCATCAAGGAGGCGCACCCCGACAAGACGGTCTTCGCCGACCTCAAGACGATGGACGCGGGCGAGCTCGAGGCCGACATGGCCTTCGCGGCCGGCGCCGACCTCGTGACGGTCCTCGGCGTCGCCGGCGACAGCACCATCGCCGGCGCGATCGCCGCCGGGAGGAAGCACGGCAAGGGCGTCGTCGTCGACCTCATCGGCGTGCCCGACAAGGCCGCCCGCGCCCGCGAGGTCGTCGCCCTCGGCGCCGAGTTCGTCGAGATGCACGCCGGTCTGGACGAGCAGGCGGAGGAGGGCTTCACCTTCGAGACCCTGCTGCGCGACGGCGAGTCCTCGGGCGTGCCGTTCTCGGTCGCGGGCGGCGTGAGCACCGCCACCATCGAGTCGGTGCAGCGCGCCGGCGCCCTCGTGGCCGTCGCGGGCGGGGCCATCTACGGCGCCCCGGACGTCGGCGAGGCCGCCGCGGCCCTCCGCGCCGCCATCGTCTGACCCGTCGGCGCCGCCGCCCCCGAGGCCCGCTGATCCGGGTCGCGAGGGCGGCGGCGCCCTCGTTCCGCGCGCGAGGCGGCAGCGCATCCCCGCCGGACGCCCGGCCCCTCTCGACTCGCCGACGGCGCGGTCCTACAGTGGCTGCGACGACCCTCGACTCCCGCCGCGGGACCGACGGCGCCGTCGCGAGCGGAGGGAAGCCGTGTCCTCGACCGCCCCCGTGCCCGGACCCGCCGTCGACGCCTCGACGAGGCTCCGCGACTTCCACCAGATCCTCCTCAACACCGCCGTAGCGAACGTGACGACGAGCTTCCTCTGGTTCGCGCTCACGTTCTGGGTGTACCTCGAAACGCGCTCCGTCCTGGCGACCGGGATCATCGGCGGCGCCTACATGCTGCTCGTCGCGGTCTTCGCGATGGCGTTCGGCACGATCGTGGACCGGCACCGCAAGTTCCGCGTCATGGTCTTCGCCGGCGCGGTCACGCTGGTGTCCTTCGGCGTCGCGGGCGGCCTCTTCCTCGCGCTGCCCGAGGCGGCGCTCCTGGACTTCCGCGCCCCCTGGTTCTGGGTGTTCTCGGGCACGATCCTCTTCGGCGCCGTCATCGAGAACATGCGCAACATCGCCCTGTCCACGACGGTGACCCTGCTGGTCCCGGTCGAGGGGCACGCCCGCGCGAACGGCCTCGTCGGCACGGTCCAGGGCCTCGCCTTCGTGGTGACGAGCGTGTTCAGCGGGCTCGCCATCGGCCTGCTCGGCATGGGGTGGACGCTGGTGATCGCGATCGGCCTCTCCACCGCCGCGCTCCTGCACCTCCTCTTCCTGCGCATCCCGGAGGACCGGCCCGCGCCGACGGGGGAGAGGGCGCCGCTGATCGATCTCCGCGGCAGCATCACCGCGGTGCGGGCGGCGACCGGGCTGTTCGCGCTCATCGTCTTCTCGACGTTCAACAACCTGATCGGCGGCGTCTACATGGCGCTGATGGACCCGTACGGCCTCGAGCTGTTCCCGGTCGAGCTGTGGGGCGTGGTGCTCGGAGTGACGGCGACCGGCTTCGTCATCGGCGGTCTGCTCGTCGCGAGGTTCGGCCTCGGGAGGAACCCCATCCGGACGATGCTGCTGCTCGTGATGGCGATGGGCCTGATCGGCGCGGTCTTCACCCTCCGCGACTGGTGGTGGCTCTACGCCGGCGGCATCTGGATCTACATGACCCTGATCCCGGCGGTCGAGGCCGCCGAGCAGACGGTGATCCAGAAGGTCGTCCCCTTCGAGACCCAGGGGCGCGTCTTCGGCTTCGCGGCGGCGTTCGAGTCGGCCGCCGCTCCGATCACGTCGTTCCTCATCGCCCCGATCGCCGAGTTCGCGCTCATCCCGTACATGGAGTCGCCGGCCGGGCGCTCGGCGTTCGGCGGGCTGCTCGGCGACGGCATCGGCCGGGGGATCGCGCTGGTGTTCCTGGTCGGCGGAGTCGTCATGATCATCGCGGCCGGCGCGGCGATGCTCACCCGCTCCTACCGCGTCATGTCGGCGCAGTACCTGCGGGAGGCCGCGGCGAGCGGGGAGGCGGAGCCCGTCGGCACGGAGGCGCCGGAGACGCACCGGACCGCGCCGAGCACCGTCGAGCAGAACCGCTAGCGCCCGCAGACGCCGCCCGTCATGCGCCTCCGGGGGGTCCGGCGGACCGGACGGCGCGGACACGAGGAAGACGTGCCGGACGCCCCCTCCCCAGGGTGCGGCGTCCGGCACGTCGGCTGCGACCACCCGGTCGAGGGGCCCTCCTCGACTCCCGAGCGCTCCGCTGCCCCGCGCCTCCGGAGGGAGACATCGGGGCATGCGGCGCCGGCGGGGTGGAGGGCTCTGGTTCCCCGCCCCGCCGGCGCCGGCCGCCCGCGAGGGGCGGCGAGGATGCTCGTTCGGGCGTGCCTCGAGTGACGGCTACATGCCGTCACTGAGCATGGACTGCACCAGCTTCACGTGGCGATCGAGGTTCAGCTGGCTGAACTCGCTGTTGTAGTTGAGGCCGTAGTTCAAGATGTGACCCGGGGTGCACTGGATTGTCGCGTCCGGTCCGTCCCAGGTGCGCAGCAGTGCCAGGGCCGAGTCCCAGCTGCTGTTCTCGCAGTTCGTGTTGAAGGTGGTCGACGTGCCCAAGCCCACGGTGTGCGAGATCTCGTGCATGGCGGTGCCCTCCACCATGTAGACGCGCTCCTTGCCGAAGCGGATCTGGCCGTAGATGTTCGCATCGGCCGTCGGGGTTCCGGGGCTGTACGAGACGGTCAGGGAGCGGGAGATGTTGCTGAGGCGGTTGTAGCGGGCCACGGCGCGGTCCATCGCGTCGGTGATGCGGGCGTAGGCGTCGGCCTCGTCAGCGGTCGGGCTCGCGACGCGGTTCAGCGTCCAGGTGATCTTCTGCACGGTCGGATCGGTCAGTGCCCAGCGCTGGGCCTTGGAGCCGGTGCAGGTCCACTGCTGAATGGGGGAGCCGTCGAGCTGGCGGAAGTCCTTGTTGTCGAGGCAGAGGTCGCTGTGCCGATTGGCGATCTCGGCGTAGCCTCCGCCGACGGAGGTGATCCGCCACTGCTGGGCGGTGCTGCCGTTGCAGCTCCACTGCCGCACCTCCGAGCCCGGGGTGGTGCCGAAGTCGAAGTTGTCGAGGCAGAGGTTGCTGAAGGTGTTCTTGATCTCGGCGTAGCCTGTGCCGAGGTCGGTGACCTGCCAGCGCTGGTTGCTCCCCTCGGTGCAGCTCCACTGCCGCACCTCGGCTCCGGGCTGAGTGCCGAAGTCGAAGTCGTCGAGACACATGCTGCTGTGCTGGTTGCGGATCTCCTGCGCCGATCCGAGGCCGACCGGGGCGGTGGCTGCAGAGGCGGGCGAGCTGATGCCGAAGGTCGTGATGCCGACGACGGCCGCGATCAGGGCGCCGATCAGGCGCTTGGAGGGGTGGGACTTCGTTGTCCGGGACATGGGTGCCTTTCACAGACATCCGGCGTCCCCGAAGGGACGCGGGTGAGGGTCGCAGGAAGGAGCCGTGTCCGAAGGGGTCGGAGCACGGCAGAGGATGCGCCGGAGCGACCGGGATGGTGATCCGGTCGTCCCGCCGCGGGACGCGTCAGCGCCGACGCTCCGAGTGGGATGGGAAGCTGATCACGACCTGCATGTTGACGTGGACAACCATCGACCGGTCGCGGAGCCGGTGTCAAGTGCCGGTCTCGAGCGGATCCGGTCCGAGCCCCGCCGGGCGAGGGTGATCCGTCCACGCGGATCCCCGTGCTCCCAGGGAGAGAGCGCTCACACCCGCCGTCGCTGCGGCATCGCCCGGGAATCCGCCATTGTTACCGTTAACAAAAGTCGGTACGGTGTCACCTGAAGTGGGCAAGCGCGTCCTCGCGCCTCGCGTCCCACTCCGACCGGTTCGAAGGCGAACCTGAGAGGAACGTCGATGATGACGACAGCACCACCCTCCCGCCGCACCCTCCCGCCGCAGGCCCACGCCCGGCCCCGATGACTGTCGGCCCGGCCGACACCTCCCACGCGGTGACCGCGGTCGGCGCCCGCAGCGCGCGACGTCTCGTCCTCGCACCCACGTCGACCTCCGCCTCCCGATCACGGGTCGCCAGGCCCGCGTCCCGGGCCGCCTTCCGGCGATTCCCTCCCCGCCAGACGGACGCCGGACTCACCACTCCGCCGGCCGATCGCGCGGGCTCCGTCCTCCCCCTCCGACCCCTCACCTGAAGGACCCCCCATGTCACGAACCCCCCGGCAGGAGCGCACCCGGCGCTCACGCCTCCCCCGAGCGGGCGCCGCGCTGACGCTCGCCATCGCCTGCCTCGGCGGCGTCCTCGGACCGATCGGCGCCGCCGGCGCCGCAGAGACCGTCCCCGCTCCCGCGCTGCAGTACTCGTTCGACGGCATCGGCGCGACGCTCGCCAACGGAGCCGTCGTCGCCGACTCCGCTCCGGGCAACCACCCCGGCACCCTGATCAACTCCGGCGCGACCAGCGTCGCGGGTCCCTCCGGCGCCTCCACCGACCGCGCTCTCTCGCTCCCGGGCGGATCGAGCACGTCGGCCGCGCCGCACGTCCGGATCG
The DNA here is from genome assembly GCF_002932515.1 of Rathayibacter sp. AY1D5. Taxonomy (NCBI): domain Bacteria; kingdom Bacillati; phylum Actinomycetota; class Actinomycetes; order Micrococcales; family Microbacteriaceae; genus Rathayibacter; species Rathayibacter sp. AY1D5. Next base: position 26,821 of record NZ_PSVU01000026.1, on the reverse strand, counting down.
CCCCGGGCCTGATCCCCGCCGGCACCCAGGACGTCACGATGTCCGCCTGGCTGCGCTGGAGCGGTGCTCCGGACTGCACCTGGCCCTTCACGCTCGGCTCCAGCGTCGACTCCCACGTCCTCTCCACCACGAAGTGCGGACCGGCCGGCTTCGGCGCGATCAAGAGCGGCTCCGAGGTGCGGGCCGCAGGCAACACTCCGGTCGCCGCGAACCGCTGGGTGCACATGGCGGTCGTCGTCAAGGGCGGCCAGTCGGTCTCGACCTACTTCGACGGAGCTCTCGTCGGCCAGGGCAGCACGACCTTCACCGCCGCCTCGGCGATCGGCACCTCCACGTTCTCCGGCTTCCTCGGCAAGTCCTTCTACGGCGCGGACGCCTACTGGGCCGGCGCGATCGACGACATGCAGGTCTGGACCTCCGCGCTCACCGCCGGCCAGGTGCAGCAGAGCGCCGCGTCCGTGCACTCGGTGCTCGCGAACCAGGACGCCGCCGTCTCGCTCGGTGACACCTCGAACGTCACCTCGAACCTCACTCTCCCCACGACCGGCGCCAACGGCTCCACGATCACCTGGACGTCGAGCGCCCCCGGCGTCGTCAGCACCAGCGGCGTCGTCACCCGGCCCGCCGCGGGCAGCCCGGACGCCACCGTCACGCTGACCCCGACCGCCGTCCACGGCGGCATCACCGTCGTCGGCCGAGCGACCACCGTGTTCGTCCCGGCGTACGCCGCCGGTGACAGCGCCGAGGCCGAGCTCGCCCGGGCCGTCGCCGACGGCATCGCCAACGATCCCGCCCTCGCCGGACCGGTGCGCGGCAGCCTGAACCTGCCCTCGACCGGAGCCGACGTCGCCACCACCGCCGCGCGCGCGAACAGCGCCAGCGCCGTGGTGACCTGGACCTCGTCGAACGAGGCCGTCATCACCTCCGCCGACAAGGGCACTGCGCCGAACGTCGTCGCGAAGGGCTCGCTCACGCGTCCGTCCGCCGACACCACCGTCACCCTCACCGCGACGGTCACGGTCCCCGGCACCACGCCCCTCGTCCGGACCCTCACGCGCACCGTTCCGGCCGCGGCCCCCGTCGCCGCGAGCGACCTCGACGCGTACTTGTTCGCGTACTTCACCGGCGACAGCATCGAGGGCGAGAAGATCCGCTTCGCGACCTCCGACGGCAACGACTCGCTCAAGTGGAAGACCCTGAACGACGCGCAGCCGATCCTCACCTCGACCCTGGGCACGAAGGGCCTGCGCGACCCGTTCATCTTCCGCTCGAAGGAGGGCGACCGCTTCTTCCTGATGGCCACCGACCTCTCCGTCGGCACCACCGGCTTCGGCGGCTCGACCAACCGCGGCAGCCGCTACCTCGAGATCTGGGAGTCCACGGACCTCGTCAACTGGGGCCAGCAGCGCCACGTCGAGGTCAACCTGCCCAACGCGGGCATGACCTGGGCGCCGGAGGCCACCTACGACCCCACCATCGACGCGTACGTCGTCTACTGGACCTCGGCCCTCTTCACCGACAGCACCCGCAACGTCGAGGACGGCAACGGACCCCAGATCCTCACCTCCACCACCCGCGACTTCCGGGAGTTCACCACCCCCGAGGTCTGGTTCAAGGCCGCCGACGTCCCCTCGCTCAACAGCCGCAACGGGCTGATCGACGCCACGATGCTCAAGGACGGCGACACCTACTACCGCTTCACGAAGGCGACCGAGACCAGCGGCTGCCCCTCGCCCGACATCATCGGACAGAAGTCGACGAACCTCCGCGCCACCACCGCCTCCGGAGCGTGGAGCCTCATCGACACCTGCATCGGCCGCACCGCCGGAACGCCGGAGGTCGAGGGTCCCGAGATCTTCAAGACCAACGAGGGCGACCGGTCCGGGTACAAGTACTTCCTCTGGACCGACAACTACGGCGGACGCGGCTACATCCCGCTCGGCACGAACTCGCTCGAGGGCGACATCCAGTGGACGATCCCCAGCAGCTTCTCGCTGCCGACCTCGCCCCGCCACGGATCCGTCGTCTCCATCACCGCGAAGGAGCGCGACGGGCTCGCCGCGAAGTGGAACCCGTCGCTCCTGGTGACCTCGATCGACGCCGTGGCGCGGACCGTGCAGGCCGGATCGACCACCGTCGACCTGCCCGCCACGGTGGGCGCGACGTTCAAGGACGGTCACCGCGAGACGGTCGCCGTGACGTGGGAGACGGCCGATCTCAGCTCGCTGAAGAAGGCGGGCGACACCGTGCAGGTACGCGGACAGCTCGCCAACTCGGCAGCGACGCCGGCCATCGCCACCATCACCGCCACGGCTCCTCCCGGACCGTCGCTGACGGCCTCGGCCGCGAGCCGCTGCGTCGCCGGCAAGGTGACGGTCACCGCGACCGGCACCAACACGAGCGGCTCCACGGTCGAGATGACCGTCGGCTCGCAGTGGGGGAGCAGGACCTTCACCGGGGTCGCTCCCGGCAAGTCCGTCTCCGCCGCCTTCACCACCCGGGCGACCTCGGTCGCCGCGGGCGAGGTGAGCGTCACCTCGAAGGACGCGAACGGCACGAGGACGGCCGCCGCGCCGTACTCGGCGCTCACCTGCCGCTAGGCCGGTGACAGGGGAGGGGCGGCGTCGAGCCGCCCCTCCCCTGACCTCCTCCGTTCCGGGGCCTCCGGCCACCGGAGCAGGGGAGCACGGACCCTGGGTCCGTGCTCCCCGCATCCACCTCTCCCACGGAAGTAGACGAACAATGCGGTTCCGACGCACGACGGCCCTCCTGGTCGCCGCGAGCCTGACAGCGGGAGGGGCTGCGCTCGGCGCGGCACCCGCACAGGCCGCGGTGCCCAGCCCGGTCCTCTCCTACGACTTCTCCTCGTCCGCCGCCGTCGGCTCCGCCGTGGGCGCGGGCACGACCCTGACCGACTCCGCTGCCGGCCGCTCCGCCACCGTGCGCGGGACCGGAGCGACGACCGTCGCCGGCCCGCGCGGCGGCACCGACCGCGCACTCCGCCTCCCCGGTGGCGCTGCAGGCAGCTCCGCCGCCTACGCCGAGATCGCGCCGGGACTGACCACGGCGGCCACCACCGACGTGACCATGTCGGCCTGGCTGCGCTGGGAGGGGAACCAGAGCTGCAGCTGGGCGTACGCGCTCGGGCAGTCGACCGAGCGGTACCTCTTCACCACGCCCCAGTGCGGAGGCAACCTGATCGGTGCCGTGAAGAACGGCTCGGAGCAGCGCGCGGCCGACTCCGGTCCCGCCGCCACCGGCCGCTGGAGCCACGTCGCCGTGGTCCTGCGCAGCGGCGTCAGCGTCTCGACCTACGTCGACGGCCGGCTCGCCCAGACCACCCCGACCTCCGCGACCGGAGCGGCGACGGTCGGCACCTCCGCCTTCTCCGGCCTCCTCGGCAAGTCGTTCTACGGCCCCGACCCTCTCTTCGCCGGGGCGATGGACGACGTGCACGTCTACTCCTCCGCACTGACCCAGGACCAGGTGCGCGAGGACGCGGCTCCGGCCGCCGCCGCGATCGCCGCATCGGACGCCGCCGCGGCGACCGTCTCTGTGACCGGACCCGTCACCAGCGACCTCTCCCTGCCGACCCGCGGCGCGGGCGGCTCCGTCCTCACCTGGGCGAGCAGCGACCCCGCTGTGATCGGCACCGACGGCTCCGTGCGCCGCCCGGCACCCGGCTCGGCGAACGCCACCGTGACCCTGACCCCGACCGCGACCTTCGCCGGATCCGCCGCCACCGGCACCGCGCGCAGCGTCACCGTCGCCGCGGACACCGAGGCCGACGCCACGGCGCGCCTGCGCACCGCCCTCGTCGTCCCGCCGACCGTCGCCTCCGGAACCGCTCTTCCCACGCTCGCCGGCTACACCGTGTCGTGGAGCGCGGACGGCGCCGGCCTGTCCGGCGGACGCCTCGTGAACGACACGGCGACCGACCGGGCGCTCGCGCTCACCGCCTCCGTCAAGGTCGGCACCACCACGCTGACGAAGACCTTCCGCACCACCGTCCTCAGCGCCTCCACGGCGAAGACCGTGGTGTCGTACACCCGGACGCCGACCGGCGAGGACAAGGCGAACCAGGACACGATCGCCCGCGGCCTCCACCTGGCACTCGGCTCGTCCGTCGCCGACGCGGCACCGCTCTCGGGCAACTCGGGAGTCCTCTTCGCCGACGGGGTCTTCCTCGGGACCGACAAGGCCGACAACCGCGGCCTCGCGAACCCCTCGCTGTTCACCTTCGCCGACGGGACCGTCGGCGTGATCGCCACCCGCGTCCTGCAGTCGGGCGCGTCCGACGGCACCGGGGCCTCGAGCGCTCTGGTCTTCAAGGCCACGGACGCCACCGCGTCCGACTTCACCGAGCTCGGCCTCATCGACCTCGGCACCACCGGGGGCGTCGTCGCGCCGAAGGCCGTCTACGACACAGACCAGAACCGCTACCTCGTCTCCTGGACGGACTCCTCCGGGGCGGCGAAGTACACGACCGTCACGGACCTCGCCCGCACCGAGCTCCGCGCGCAGGCGTTCTGGCCGAAGGACGGCGGCCGTCGCAGCGTCGTCGTGACCGACGGGAACCGCGGTGCGGTCCTCGGAGGAAGCCCCGCCACCGTCGCCGCTCCCGACCTCTCCGGAGTCCCGGGCCGCGTCGCCGACGCTCTGCCGGGCGGCGCGCTGACGGTCTCCGGCTCCGTCGCCGACTCGCTCGTGAAGAGGTTCGGCCGCACGGTCAACACCGGATCCTCGGTCGCACCGCAGACGATCGATCAGGGCGATACCTCCGCCCTGTCCGGAGTGAAGGCGCAGCTCTCCTACAACGACGGCTCGACCGGCAGCCTCGGCATCGACTGGAACCAGCAGCAGCTCGCCGACCTCGCCGCGAAGGGCCCGGGAACGTACGACCTCTCCGGGACCGTCCGCCAGCGGCAGTACAACGAGCCGTTCGCCTACAACCGCGCGGATCCGACGATCTACCGCTACGAGCGCAACGGGAAGACGCAGTACCTCTTCACCGCCACGGACGACACGAACAACAACAACGTCGCCTCGCAGCACCTGCCGATCCGGGTCGCCGACAGCATCGACCAGCTCAGCGACGACAACGGCGGACGGGCCCGTGAGGTGGACCTCCTCAACCGCACCACGCGGATGGACCGCACCGCCGAGGGCAAGGTGATCGCGGGCTGCTACTGGGCCCCCGAGATCCACGAGATCGGCGGCAAGCTCTCCATCCTGTTCGCCCCGTGCTTCAACCCGGACAACGACCAGTCGAACCAGAACGGTCAGTGGTTCACGGTGCAGGCGCACATCATGCAGCTGCGCGACGGCGGAGACCCCGCGAACCCCTCCGACTGGAGCGCGCCGCGCGCCGTCGTGAAGAGCGATGGGAGCGCCCTCGGACGCCCCGGCACGGGACGCAACATCAGCCTCGACATGACCTACTTCGAGTCCGGTGGAACTGCGTACTACGCCTGGTCCCAGCGCTACGTCGACAACGGAGTGAGCGACCCGGCGACCTGGATCGCCAAGGTCGATCCCGCGAACCCCACCCGCGTCATCGGCGAGCCGACCCCGATCATCGTGCCCTCGCTGACGTTCGAGGACCACCTGTCCGAGGGAGCATTCGCGATCCAGCGCGACGGGAGGATCACGCTCGTCTACTCCAGCAGCGGCGTCAGCCCGAAGTACATCGTGGGCGGCGCCTGGGCGAAGGAGGGCAGTGACCTGACCGACATCGCGAGCTGGACCAAGTACGACGCCCCGCTCCTGCAGAGCGTTCCCCTGCCCGACGGCGTCCTCGACTACCGCACCTACGAGCAGGGTCCCGGCCACGGAGCCGTCACCCAGGACGAGGACGGCAACGACGTGTACGTCTACCACACCTGGGGCAACGGAGTCGGGGGTGACGGCCGCGACACCCGTCTCGCCCGCATCCACTACGCCGCCGACGGCCGGCCGGTCTTCGACCTGACGCCGACGGAGGAGGTCGCACCCGCGAACCGGACTGTGACCGCCAAGGTCACCGTCACGTCGCCCCTGACCGTGACCGCCACGGCGTCGACCCGCTGCGTCAGCGGGAAGGTCGTCCTGACCACTGTGGTCAAGAACGACAGCCGCTCGATCATGGACATCACGACCGTCACCGCCTTCGGCTCGAAGACCGTGACCGGAGTCGCTCCGGGATCGTCCGCGTCGAGCGCCGTCACCACCCGAGCGGTCTCGATCCCCGCGGGGTCGGTGGCCGCGACAGGAAAGGCCGTCGTCGACGGGAAGACGGTCAGCACGCAGACGAGCGTCGACTACCCGGCGCGCAGCTGCCGCTGAGACGGTGAGGGAGCGGGCGCCACGATCGCCCGCTCCCTCGTCGTCCCGCCCCCGACCGGCACTGCGCCGCCCTGCAGTGCCGCCACCTCAGAAGGACGACCGACGAGATGCACCACAGCAGGAGGGCCGGGACGGTCCCGACGATCGGGCCCGTGCTGACGAAGGTCGCGCAGTCGCACACCCTCACCGAGGAGAAGGACGACGGAGCGGCCGGCAGCGCAGCTGCGGTCGGAGGACACGACCTTCTGCTGATCAACGGCAACGCCCTCCCTCTCTCCTGAGCCCCCCCTGCGCCGTTGGGACGGGTCCTCGACCCTGATCGCCCGACGATTCCGCCGCGGCGGCATCACCACCGGCTGCGGACCGGGGCGGCGATCGGGCCGTATCCTGCTGTCCGGACCGATCGCTGATGTGCGAACCTCTCCTGAGCGGACTCCCGGATGCGGGCCGACCGTGACCGGTCCGGCCCGTTCCTCTCGTTGCAGCAGGAGACCGCCGTTCCCCAGGAGACACCCGTGATGCGCCTCGATCGATTCCTCGTGTCCCTGGCACGCTCTGCGCGGTGCACGAACCGCTGCGGAGCCTGCGGGCTCGACTGCAGCACCGACGTCTTCATCCTGATCGCGCTCGCGACCGGCGAGAACCGCGGCGAGTCCCGCCTCCGAGAGGTTCTCGACCACCGCTCCGGTGACCGTGTCGATGTCGTCGAGGTGCGCAAGCGCCTCCTGCGGCTCTCCCGCCGGGGTCTGGTGCTCCTCGAGAGAGGCAGGAGGACCCCGCTGCAGCGCATCGAGCGCTTCTCGATCACGCGCGACGGCCGGGCCTTCCTGGCGTCCCACGCCAGAGCACTGGACCTCCTCGCCGAGGAGATCCACGTCGCGCTGCTGTCCCGCTGACGAGCCGAGTGCCTGTGCGGGCGCACGCGGGACGTCTCCTGGTCGGCCGTCGTCGGATCGGTCGTGTCGGTGACGCTCCACGTGGCGCGACTTCGACATGGACGTCGCCTCCGACTGCGTCCTGGGCGCTCCGGGGCAGCACGAGGCGTCGCCGACCATCCTGGGCGCCGCGTTCGCGACCGTGCTGCCGTGGCGCGACGCGATGGCGGCGCTCCTCGAGGAGGCCGTCCCTGCTGCATCCTCAGCAGTGCGAGGCCGGCCTGGGGCTCGCCTCGACCCAGGAGCCGGGTCCGGGGACAGGCCTGTCCTGATCCTCGACTGCAGAAGGAAGAGTCTCGGTCCCGGTCGAGCTCCTCCGACCGGGATCCGCCTCACGCCGGAACGCGCCCTTCGTGCATCACCCCGTGCTGGAGAGCTGGACGATCTCGGAGATCACCGCGGCTCGAGTGTCGTCCGGTATCCGATCGCCTCCGAGGGAGTGGTGCGACCACAGGCCGTCAGCCGCAAGGCAGGCGATGAACTGGCGGAGAGTGATCGGATCGGTCGCGGTCTCCTCTGCGGAGGGCGTCCACCTTCGGCGCACCTCCGCTACCGGCGCTCGGAGAGCGGTGTCGCTGCCCGTGGCCTGGAGGAGTCCGATCTGCATATGCGTCGACGGCGTCAGGGCGACGGTGACGTAGGCACTCACGCGCTCCGTCAAGGTGGCCTCGTCCGCGGTCTTCCCCGCGACGTCGATCAGCTGGGCTTCCCAGCCGGCCGCGACGTGCTCCTGGAGAGCATGGGCGAGATCGGCTCGATCGCGGAAGTGGTACATCATTCCACCGCGTGTCAGCCCAGCCTCTTCGGCAGTCGCTTCGAGCGTGACGCGAACAGAACCTTCCCTCGCCGCGACACGGACCGCTGCGTCGAGGATCCGAGTCCGGTTGTTGGGTCGCGTCGCGCGAGGAGACGTCCGAGGAGAAGCCAGGACCCCCTCACCGCTGGGCGGGTTCGGTTCCATGTCGTGATCGATTCCGCCGCTCCCTCGGTCCGAGTGAGCGGCTAGGGACGGCGGGTGCTGAGGCGCCCGGAGGGTGTCGACGCGTCACCGCACGAGCGGGTGCGACAGCGTCGGCCGCCAGTCTGCCATCCTCTCCTGCCGACGTCGGAAGGTGAGGCTCGACCCCCTCGGTGTCGAGCCGTCCTGACGACGGACTGCAGCCGGAGGGACGGCTGTCAAGGTCGACGAATCAGAAAGCAACTGTACATTCATGATTGTACAGTTGTGGTACGGTAACGGCCTGCCCAGCTTCGGAGCTGCGGGCGGTCAGATGCACTGCCGGTGCGGGATCCGAGGCTGAAAACCTCCAGCGACTTCATTCCTCAGAAGCCTGGAGGTTTCTTCATGTCCAGAATCGCGGACAAGCCGAACGCCCGCTGGTGGGCGCTCGCCGTTCTCGCCATGACCCAGCTCGTCGTCGTCCTCGACACGATGATCGTCACCATCGCCCTGCCTCAGGCCCAAGTGGATCTCGGGATGAGTGACAGCCTGCGCCAGTGGGTCGTCACCGCCTACGCCCTCGCCTTCGGAGCACTTCTCCTTCTGGGCGGTCGGATCGCCGATTACTGGGGCCGCAAGCGCACCTTCATGGTCGGAATGATCGGCTTCGGAGCGGCCTCGCTCTGGGCCGGACTGGCTCAGAGCGGTATGGAGCTCGTCATCGCCCGCGGTGTCCAGGGCGCCTTCGCGGCACTGCTCGCCCCCGCCGCACTCGCCATGCTCACCGTGACGTTCGCCCACGGCAAGGAGCGCAATCTCGCCTTCGCCGTCTTCGGCACGGTCGCCGGATCCGGAGCCGCAATCGGCCTGATCCTGGGCGGCGTGCTCACCGAATTCACCGACTGGCGCTGGTGCCTCTTCGTCAACCTCATCTTCGTCGCCTTCGGCCTCGTCGGCGGGGCTCTCGTGCTTCGCGAGAGCAAGGCAGAAGGAGACAACCGCTACGACGTCTGGGGAACCGTCGCCGTGACCCTGGGACTGGGCGCGATCGTCTACGGGTTCACCCGAGCCGAGCACGGATGGGGCGCGATCGACACCGTCGCCTTCCTCGCACTCGGCATCGTCCTGCTGACCGTCTTCGTGCTCATCGAACGCACGGTCGACCAGCCGTTGCTGCCCCTGCGCGTCATCCTGCGTCGTGTGCGAGGCGGCGCGATCCTGATCCAGGCCGCCAATGGCGCCGTGATGATCGGGGCCATCCTCTATCTCGCGTTCTACTTCCAGATCGTGCTCGGAATGGGACCGCTGATGGCAGGACTCGCGAACCTCGCCATGACCGTCGCGATCATGGCGTTCTCGCCCGTCACCACGAAGATCCTCAACACGTTCGGCCCCCGACCCCTGATGATCGTCGGGCCGCTCGTCTCGGCAGCAGGGCTCTTCCTGCTCCTCGGCATCACCCCGGACGGAAACTACTTCCTCCAGGTCCTGCCCGCCCTGGTCGTGCTCGGAATCGGACTCTCCATGCTCTTCGTGCCCGTCCAGAACCTCGCCCTTCTCGGGGTCGAGAACGAGGACGCCGGAGTGGCCTCCGCCGTCGTCAACTCCGTCTTCCACATCGGCGGGTCCATCGGTCTCGCGGTGTTCACCGTGTTCTACGCGAGCACCGCGGACTCCGCCATCGCGTCCGGAACGGCCGAGCTCACCGCATTCACCGACGGCTACAAGGCCGTGTTCCTGGCCGCAGCAGTGACCATGGTCGCCGCCTCTCTCACCGGATTCCTCCTCATCCGAGGGAAGAAGGAAGACCTGAACCCCGCCTGGGACGAGGCGGAGGCCGCCCTCGTCCACTGAGACGATGCCGAAGGGGCGGGCCGGTTCGTGCAGCAGCGGCAGACCGGCTCGCCTCTTCCCGTCCGACTCACGACACCCCGTACGTCGCCGACCGACGACCTCCCCTCGATGGGGAGTCGTTCGTGGATCGCAACGGTCCGGTCGTCCGACGCGGCTGCGTCATCCGGTGGGTCTTCTCCCGCGATGCCGGCTGCACCGCCGAGATCATCGAGGGTCGCGACCCGGTCGCCCGGCACATCACCGCAGACCGGAACGACGACGCCCGGCCGCCCTCAGGTGAGAGGCGGCCGGGCGTCGTCGGTCGGAGGACCCGGTCAGGTCAGCCGCAGCGGAGCGCCGGGTAGGCGGCGCTCACGGGAGCGGAGGCGCTGCCGACGGTGGCGACCCCCTGGACGGTGCCGGCGGTGACCGAGGCGGCCCGCGTGGTCACGGCCAGCGAGGCGGTCCGGCCCGCGTCGATCTGCTGGGTCTTCGCGCCCCACAGGGTGTTCCAGCGGAGGTCGGCGGTCGACGCTGCCTTGTTGACGGTGGTCAGCGTGACCACCACCTTGCCCGCGACGCAGCGAGCCGCTGCAGTGGCGGTGACGGGCACAGCCGGCGCCTTCACGGTGATCGTCGCCGTGACGGTGCGGTTGGCCGAGGCCACCTCCTGCTCCTTCGAGAGCGAGAGGTCGAGCCGGCCGCTCGCGCGGATGTTCACGCCCTTGAACCAGGTGTTGCGGTCCGAGTCGAACAGGCCGCCCGCGTTCTGCGGGTCGGTCGCCGTGTGCGGGTCCGGGTAGGGGCGGGCGTGGTAGGCGAGGAGCAGGTTGCCCGACTCGTCCTCGACGAACGAGTTGTGCCCGGTGCCGGCCTGCTGGCGCGAGAAGTACTGCGTCTCGTCCGCGCCGAGGCGGCCCAGGTAGGTGTCCTCGGTGTCCAGCACGGGGAACGCGGTCTGCGTCCACGTCGCGGGATTGAGGAGGTCGGCACTCGCGTCGGCCGTGAGCATGCCGAGCGAGTAGTACTTGTCGACCGTTCCGCCCGAGTAGGTGAGGTACATGCGTCCTCCCTTGGACACGATGAACGGCGCCTCGACGACGCCCTGGTCGTTGCCCTCGGTGGTGTCGGACGGGGTCGGCGAGCGCTTGCCCGACTCCCACGGCTGGCTCTCGCCGTAGATGCGGGTGACCGCACCGGTGACCAGCGGGACGGTGCCCTTGGGCCCCATCGTCGCCTTGGCGAGGGAGAGCGTGTTGCCGTTGGGCAGGACCCAGTAGCCCTGGGTGGCGCCGTTCTCCTGGCGGTCGATGTAGCTGACGTCGAAGGCCGCGCCCTCGAGGACGACCGGCTCGCCCCACTTCGTCTGGTCGAGGAATCCGCCCTCGGCGATCGAGGCGTCGGTCCCGGTGTAGGGGATCAGGACGGTGTTGTCGCACCAGCCGCCCACAGGCGCGTAGCCCTTGTTCATGCCGGCGACGATCCACCAGGTGCCGTTGATCTTGTGGAACTCCTGCGCCCAGATGTATCCGCCCCAGCCGTAGAAGGTGTTCGGGTACTGGCTCTGGCGACCGGGCGTGCCGGCGTCGGGGTCGATCACGATCTGCTCGGGAGCGGAGTCGAGACCGGCGATGGTCTTCGAGCGCTTGAGGCCGATCTTGCGGTAGCTGGAGCTCTCCTCGATCGGGCCGAGCGAGTCCTGACCGTAGTGCGAGCCCGTGAGGTAGTAGTAGCCGTCGTCCTCGTTGAAGAAGACGTGCGGATCCGCGCGGGCCTCGTTGACCATCGCCTCGGGGTCCTGCTGGACGGAGCCGGTGACCCGGTAGGTCCCGGGACGCGAGGTGTCGACGGCGGTGGTCAGATCGTCCTGCCAGTCGACGTTGAGCGACTTGGTCGAGCCGTCGTTGTACTCCATCACGGCCTGCCCCGGGAGCGCTGCGGCGATCGCAGCGGATCCGGCGCCGGAGTCGACGGAGCCGCTGAGCGACTTCACACCGGTGTTCTTCAGGTCGACGTATTCGCGGTAGAACGTGCTGAACTCGGTCGAGGTCAGCGCCGTCTCGCCGGCCTGGCCCTGGGTGAACCCGGCGGGGAGACCCGAGCCCTGGACACCGGGGACGCGGGCGTCGGCGCGGGTGGTCGCTCCGGGAGCGGTGCCGGAGGCGAGGTCCGTGAACAGCGTCACGCGGCCCTCGGTGGTGAGCAGATCGGTCCAGAACAGCTTGTAGACGCCGAGGGCGGAGTCGAAGACGATCCGCGGGTCGGTCACGACCGAGCCCGGCGCGACCCGGAGGACGCGCTGGTCGCGGAACGTGCGGCCGTCGGCGGAGCTCCAGAGGTAGACGGAGTCCGTGGCGTTGTTCTGCGACGAGACCGCGCCGAGCGAGCCGTCCTTCGAGCGGAACAGCAGCGGCGAGCCCATCTGGGCGTTCGGGCGCTGCGCCTGATCGCCGTCCTTGAGGACGGAGAGGATCGACTGCGAGCGGTTCAGCGGCTCCCAGGTGGTCGCGCCGGCGGGCAGTGCGGCCGTGAAGAGCGAGTCCGCGCGGCGGTCGTCGTTGTACGCCAGCGGGTCGTCCTTCACGCCGTTCGTCGTGGTGACGGTCTTGACGGAGGTGGCGATGCGCCCGCCGGGCACGGCGAGGGTGCTGTCCCACGCGTAGGTCTGCCCGGCGACGGCTGCCTGGAGGCGGACGGCGACGGGAGCGGTGAGGCCCGAGAGGTTCACGGCGCCGGTGGAGGAGACGCGCGCGGCGCCGGCGCCGGAGGCGGTCCACGTCACGGTGTTCCCGAGGACCTGCGCGGGCAGGTCGCCGAGCACGGTCGTGGGGACGTCGAGGGCGGCGCGCAGGTCGGTTGCCACGGTGCTGCTCGTCGCGCCCAGCTCGGCCCCGGTCAGGGCGCGGTCGTAGACGCGCAGATTGTCGAGGAGTCCGGCGAAGTACTCCCCGCCGCCCCAGTTGGCCTTGCCGATCTGCAGGACTCCGCCGGTCGATCCGAGGACCGTCGCGAGCGAGGGGCCGGCCGTCGTGACGGCGACGGGCTTCGCGTCGACGTAGAGGCGGGCGGTGCCGGCGCTCAGCACGAGATCGACGTGCTTCCACTCCGTGCTGCTCGGGCCGGTGAGGTTGCCCGAGGAGTCGCGGGCGCCGCTGTTGGCGTACCGCTCGACGGTGATGCCGTTCGTCCTGTCGAGGACGCCGACGTACTTCTCCTGGGCGTAGTCCTGGGTCGCGGCCGAGCGAGCGGCGAAGACCGACCAGCCGACGTTGTCCGCGGCGGCGGGCTTGGAGTCGTACGACAGAGTGACGGAGTCGCGACCCTTCAGCAGCGGCTGCCCGTCGGTCGCAGTGAGGTCGAGCCAGAACGAGGACGACAGCGAGACGGCGCTGCCCTGCCCGGTGCGGCCGGCGACGAGGGTCGGCGTGCCCTTCACGGCGGCGCGGGTCGACCTGTCGGTGAAGGCGCCTCCGCTCGGGGCGGTGTCGAAGGTGAAGTCCGCGAGCAGGCTCTGCGCGGGAGTGGTCGCCGCTGTCGCGGCGACGGCGACCGGCACGGCGGCGCCGGCGGCGAGGGCGATCGTCGCGGATGCGGCGAGGGTGGCGGCGAGCAGGCGCGAGGGCCTGCCTCCGCCCGGGGGTCGTGACGTCATCGTCGACGTGTCCTCTCGGGTTCTGCAGCGAACCGGTGGGCGGACGGGGGATCCCGCCAGCGGTATGGTCTTCGCACGGTACCGGCGATTGTTCACGGTAACAAGGGAGCACGACCATCGGTTGCGAAACTCCCACACCCGTCGGACATCCGGGCGAGCAGAACGCCGAAGCGGGAGGGCCGGCAGCCCCCGCCCCCGCCCCGCCCGGTCAGTGCCCGCGCGCGATCCACTCCTCGCGGTGCGGCGCCTCCGCTCCGATCGTCGTCGAGTCGCCGTGGCCGGTCCGGACCACCGTCGCGGCGGGCAGCGTCAGCAGGCGCTCCGTGATCGAGTCGATGATCGTCGGGAAGTCGCTGTACGAGCGGCCGGTGGCCCCCGGCCCGCCCTGGAAGAGCGTGTCGCCGGTGAACACCGTGCCGAGCGCCTCGGCGACGAAGCAGACGGCGCCGGGGGTGTGGCCCGGGGTGTGCCGCACCTCGAGCTCGACGCCGGCGACGGGCACGATCCGCCCGTCGACCAGGGCGCCGCTCGGGGCCGTGCCGGGGTGCACGGCGTCCCACAGCATCCGGTCGGCCTCGTGGAGCAGCACCGGGGCGCCGGTCGCAGCGCGGACTCCCTCGACCGCGTCGAGGTGGTCGTCGTGCCCGTGGGTCAGCAGCACGGCGAGGAGCCGGCGCTCGCCGACGGCCGCGAGGATCGCGTCCGCGTCATGGGCCGCGTCGATGACGACGCACTCGGAGTCGTCGCCGACGATCCAGACGTTGTTGTCGACGTCCCAGGTGCCGCCGTCGAGGCTGAAGGTGCCGCTCGTGACGAGCTGCTCGATCCGCGCGCCCATCAGAGCACCACCACCGAGCGGAGCACGTCGCCGCCGGCCATCGTGGCGAAGGCCTCCTCGATGTCCTCGATCCCGATCCGCTCGCTCACGAACTCGTCCAGGGGCAGGCGGCCCTGGAGGTAGAGGCCGGTCAGCATCGGGAAGTCCCTCTCCGGCAGGCAGTCGCCGTACCAGCTCGACTTCAGCGAGCCGCCGCGGCCGAAGACGTCGAGCAGGGGGATCTCGAGCGTCATCTCGGGAGTCGGCACCCCGACCAGCACCACGGTCCCGGCGAGATCGCGGGCGTAGAACGCCTGGCGCCAGGTCTCGGGGCGGCCCACGGCGTCGATGACGACGTCCGCTCCGAAGCCGTTCGTCAGGGCCTGCACGGCGGCGACGACGCCCGCCTCGTCGAGGCCGCTGGAGTCGATGACGTGCGTGGCGCCGAGCTTCTCGGCCGCGACCAGCTTCTTGGGGTCCCGGTCGATCGCGATGACCGTGCCGGCGCCCGCGAGAGCGGCGCCGACCACGGCGGCCGTGCCGACTCCTCCGCAGCCGATGACCGCGACGGAGTCGCCGCGCGTCACGTTCCCGGTGTTCATCGCCGCACCGAGGCCGGCCATGATCCCGCAGCCGAGCAGGCCCACCGCGGCGGGGTCCGCCTCCGGATCGACCTTCGTGCACTGCTTCGCGTGCACGAGGGTCTTCTCGGCGAAGGCGCCGATCCCGAGGGCGGGGCTGAGCTCGGTGCCGTCCTCCAGGGTCATCCGCTGCGTCGCGTTGAAGGTGTCGAAGCAGTACCAGGGCTCGGCCCGGGTGCAGGCCCGGCACTCGCCGCAGACCGCGCGCCAGTTGAGGACCACGAAGTCGCCGACCGCGACATGGGTGACTCCCTCTCCGACCGCGCTGACCCGTCCGGCCGCCTCGTGACCGAGGAGGAAGGGGAAGTCGTCGCTGATCTCGCCCTCGCGGTAGTGGAAGTCGGTGTGGCAGACACCGCAGGTCTCGATGTCGACCACGGCCTCGCCCGGGCCCGGGTCGGGGACGACGATGTCGACGAGCTCCACGGGAGCGCCCTTCGACCGGGCGATGACGCCGCGCACAGTGGTGGGCATGGGGGCTCCTTCGACGGGGGCGTGCAGGTCCGCTCCACAGTAACGACCGCGGGATGCGGGTGCGCCGGGTGGACGCGGGCGCTCCCGCCCTCTCCGGTGCCGGGCCGCCCGCCTCGCGGACCGCGACCCTGACAGTCGGTAGGGTGCGGGCCATGCGCACTCTGTACCCCGAGATCGAGCCCCACGACTCCGGCATGCTCGACGTCGGCGACGGCCACTCGCTCTACTGGGAGGTCTCGGGCAACCCCGAGGGCAAGCCCGTCGTGTTCCTGCACGGCGGCCCCGGAGCCGGCACCTCGCCCGCCCACCGCCGGCTGTTCGACCCCGAGAAGTACCGCATCGTGCTGTTCGACCAGCGCATGTGCGGCCGCTCGACCCCGCACGCCGGCGAGCCGGAGGCCGACCTCTCGACCAACACCACCTGGTACCTGGTCGCCGACATCGAGCGCCTCCGCGAGCACCTCGGCGTCGAGCGCTGGCTCGTGCTCGGCGGCTCCTGGGGCTCGACCCTCGCCCTCGCCTACGCCGAGACCCACCCCGAGCGGGTCAGCGAGATCGTCCTCCGCGGGATCTTCACCCTCCGCCGCGCCGAGCTCGAGTGGTTCTACGAGGGCGGCGCCGCCGCGGTCTACCCGGACCTCTGGGAGGGCTACACCTCCGTCGTCCCGGCCGGCGAGCGGGGCAGCCTCATCGAGGCGTACTACCGCCTGCTCCACGACGCGGACCCCGCCGTGCACGGCCCCGCCGGTGTCGCCTGGACCACCTGGGAGGCGTCGACCATCACCCTCCTGCAGAAGCCGGAGCTGATCGCGGACTGGTCCGATCCCGTCTTCGCGCTCGCCTTCGCCCGCATCGAGAACCACTTCTTCGTGCACAGGGGCTGGCTGGAGGAGGGGCAGCTGATCCGCGACGCCGGCGTCCTCCGCGACATCCCGGCCGTCATCGTGCAGGGCCGCTACGACATGTGCACCCCGGCCTTCACCGCCTGGGACCTGCACCGGGCCTGGCCCGAGGCCGACTTCCGGATGATCGCCGACGCGGGCCACGCCTTCGACGAGCCGGGGATCCTCGACGCGCTGATCGAGGCGACGGACCGCTTCGCGTCCTGACGCGCGGGGCGGTCCGCGCCTCGCGGCCGGGATGCCCGGGCGCCCGTGCCTGAGCGTCCCGCGCCCGGTGCCGTCGTGCCCCGGGAGCGGGTCTACCCTGATCAGATGCGCGCGGACGACGCCTCCGGTATGGAGGACTGGCCCACCGGCCGGCTGCTCTCCACCGCCTCCCGGATGGTCGAGCACGCCTGGCACGGCGCTCTCGCCGAGATCGGCCTCACCCACGCCGGCCTGATCGTGCTGCACCTCCTGCAGGCGGGTCCCGTCGCGCAGAAGGAGCTGGCCGCCGCGGCCCACGTCGAGGTGCAGACCATGTCGCGCACCATCGAGCGCCTCGAGCGCGAGGGCCACGTCTCGCGCACCACGGATCCGTCGGACCGCCGCCGGCAGCTCGTCGCGCTCACCGACGCGGGCGGCGAGGCCTGGCGCCGGGCGCACCGCCTCGAGGTCGACATGTTCCCGGGCTCGCTCGAGCACGGCCCCCTGCGCGAGGCGCTGCTCGAGATCATCCGCTCGGCCAGCGAGTCGCGCTGGGGCTGACCGCAAGCCCGAGCGGAGCCCGTCCGCGGAGCGCTAGCTTCGTCGGCATGACCTTCAACGACGACTCCCAGCTCAGCGGCGGCAAGGTCCGCCGTCGCGGCCGCACCACCGGCATCGCCGTCGGCGGGGGCGCGGTGGGCGTAGTCGTGCTCGCGCTGCTCTCGCAGCTGCTCGGCGTGAACCTCTCGGGCCTCGGCGAGGTGTTCGGCGGAGGCGGGTCCTCGCCGGAGGGCGTCACCTCCACCGCGGTGGCCTGCGACAGCGGCGCCGACGCGAACACGCAGGTCGACTGCCGCCTCGAGGGTGCGGCCGAGTCGCTCGACCGCTACTGGGGCGAGCAGACGCCCACCCTCGGAGTCGCCTACACGACCCCGACCGGCGTCGACCTGTTCGAGGACAGCACCACCACCGGCTGCGGGAGCGCGACCGCCGCGGTCGGCCCGTTCTACTGCCCGCCGGACCGGACGATCTACCTCGACACCGACTTCTTCGACGAGCTGCGCACCCGGTTCGACACCTCGGGCGGATCGCTCGCGCAGATGTACATCCTCGCCCACGAGTGGGGCCACCACATCCAGAACCTGACCGGCGCGATGGAGTCGGCGGACCGCTCCGGCACCGGCCCCGAGTCGGACTCGGTGCGCCTCGAGCTGCAGGCCGACTGCTTCGCCGGAGCCTGGGTGGGCGACGCCTCGACGGTGCCCGACGAGACCGGCACGCCCTACCTCAAGCCGGTGACGGCGCAGGAGTACCAGGACGCGCTCGGCGCCGCGGCCGCCGTCGGCGACGACCGCATCCAGGAGCAGGCCACCGGCACCGTCGATCCGGAGGGATGGACGCACGGCTCGGCCGAGCAGCGGCAGCGCTGGTTCCAGGCCGGCTTCGAGGGCGACGCCACCAGCTGCGACACCTTCGCGGCCGCGCAGCTCTGACCGGGCGCCGCTGAGGGCTCCTCGCCGCTACCTGGGGACCCGCGCGGGTCAGGACACGGAGTCGGCCGGCTCCTCCATGTACCACTCGGTGAACGAGCGCGCCCGCCCGTCGGGGGCGAAGCGGATGACCCAGAGGTTCAGGTAGGTGCGGTCGCCCGGGTAGACGGTGCGCGCCTCCACCACGGCGGTCTCCTCCGTCAGCGCGACCAGGCCCCACGCGAACGTCGGGTCGGCGGGCTCCTCCTCCGCCCGCCACCACTCGACGATCGCGTCGCGCGGAGTGATCGCGTCGCGGTGCGGCGCCGTGAAGTACTCGGCGTCCTCGGTGAACAGTGCGGCCACGTCTGCCGCGTCGTCCGTGGCCCAGGCCTTCTCGTAGCCGGCGATCCAGCTCTCGATGTCGATCATCCGCCCATCCTCGTCCTGCCCGACGCGCGCGGGAAGGAGGAGGAGGGAACAAAGCGGCGGCCCGCGCTGTTGAGACCCGAGCCGGTCGAAAGCAGAGCCGAGCGATACGATCCCGCCGACGACGGCCCGCCCGCCGCCGCGGTCCGGGTGCGCGTCCGCCGCCGACACGAAGGACCGCCGTGCCCGACTCCGACAGACGCTCCCTGACCCGCTCGCCGGACCCGCGCCTCATCACCGCCGTCCTCGCCTTCGCGGGCATGAGCGCCTCCTTCATGCAGACGCTGGTCGTCCCGATCCAGTCCGAGCTGCCGACGCTGCTCGGCGCCGACCGCACCGAGACCGCGTGGGTGATCACCGCGACGCTGCTGAGCGCCTGCATCCTCACCCCGGTCTCGGGCCGCCTCGGCGACCTCTACGGCAAGCGGCGGATGGCCGTGGCCGCGCTGGTCGTGCTCGTGATCGGCTCGATCGTCTGCGCCTTCGCGGGCGACGTGTGGACGCTGGTCGTGGGCCGGGCCCTCCAGGGCGCGGTGATGGGCGTCATCCCGCTCGGCATCTCGATCCTCCGCGACACCCTCCACCGCGACCGGCTCCCCGGCGCGATCGCCCTGGTCAGCGCGACCCTCGGCATCGGCGGCGCGCTCGGCCTGCCGCTCAGCGCCCTCATCGCGCAGAACACCGACTGGCACGTCCTGTTCTGGATGTCCGCAGGCCTCGGCGTCCTCGACATCGTCCTCGTCCTCCTGGTCGTGCCGGTGTCGACGCTGCGCTCGGCCGGCACCTTCGACGTGGTCGGCACGATCGGCCTCGCCCTCGGACTGAGCGGCGTGCTGATCGCCGTCTCGCGCGGCAACGACTCCGGCTGGACGAGCCCCGCGATCCTCGGCTCCGGCCTCGGCGGCATCGCCGTCCTGCTCCTCTGGGGCTGGTACGAGCTGCGGCAGGAGAGCCCGCTCGTCGACCTCCGGGTGGCCGCCCGCCCCGCCGTCCTCTTCACCAACCTCGCCTCGGTGGCGGTCGGCTTCGCGTTCTTCGGCGCCCAGATCACGCTGCCGCAGCGCCTCGAGCTGCCGACCGCGTCCGGCGTCGGCTTCGGCCTGAGCCTGATCGTGGCGAGCCTCGTGCTCGCGCCCTCGGGCCTGGCGATGATGGCGACGTCCCCGCTCGCCGCCCGCCTCTCGGCGCAGTCCGGGCCGCGGCTCGTGCTGATCGCCGGCTCCGGGCTGATCGCGGTCTCGTACCTGCTGATCCTCCCGTTCGGCGGCGAGGTGTGGCAGATCCTGGTGATCAACGCCCTCATCGGCGTCGGGCTGGGCCTCGCCTACGCCGCGATGCCGACGCTCATCATGCACGCCGTCCCCGCCTCGGAGACCGCCGCCGCGAACGGGCTGAACTCGCTGATGCGCACCCTCGGCACGACGCTCTCCTCCGCCGTGACCGCGGGCGTGCTCGCGCAGCTGACCGTGTCCGTCGGCGACGTGCAGCTGCCGAGCTCGCAGGGCTTCGAGACCACGTTCGTGATCGGCGCGATCGGAGCGCTGGTCGCCGTCGCCCTCGGCCTGCTCATCCCGCGGGCGCCCCGCCCGGAGGCGCGACCCGCTCTGCCCTGACCGGACCGCGCGTCGTCGGCCGCGACTGCTCCTCGCCGAGGACCTGATCGCGGCCGGCGTCGCGCGTCCGCTACTCGTCCTCGAGCAGCATCCGCTCGATCTGCAGCTCGCGCAGCCTCGTCGAGGTCTGCAGGTTCTCGCGCGCGGCGAGCACCAGGCGGCACAGCAGCACCAGCAGGACGATCGCGAGCACCGCGACCGCCGTCACGACGACTCCGTACAGCGCGGTCAGGACTCCCCAGGTCTGGATCATCCCTCGACGCTACGGAGCCGCGCCCGCCCTCGCGTCCCCAGCTCGGCGGAGAGCGCGGGGCGGGGCGGGCAGCCGGTGCAGGGGCAGTGGACGCGCAGAGCCCGGCCCGCGAGGGCTCAGCCCGCGAACGCCCCACGGTACGCCCGCGCCGGGTGCGTCGCCGGCAGCTCGTCCGTCCCGAACAGCTTGCGGCGCAGCGTCCCCTCGGCGTACTCGGTCTGCGCGAGGCCCCGCTCCTGGAGCACCGGCATCACCCGGTCGACGAACTCCTCGTAGCTGCCGGGCAGGATCCAGTTGACGACGTTGATCCCGTCGATCCCCGCGTCGCGCCAGCCCGCCAGGTGGTCGGCGATCTGCTCGGGAGTGCCGACGACCCGTCCGCGCAGCTTCGCCGAGAGCCGGGCCAGGTCGCGGACGGTCGGCTCGCGGTCGGGGGAGGCGTCGCGGATCCACTGCAGGTGGCTCTGGCCGGCGTAGGTCTCGATCGCCGAGAGCGGCAGGTCGGGGTCGAGCTTCTCGCCCGTCGCCGGGTCGAAGCCGAGGTTCGAGTGCACGAGGAAGGCGTCGGAGGAGAGGTACTCGTCGATCTCGCGCTCAGCGCGGCGCGCCTCCTCCTCCGTGTCGCCGGTGATGAAGGAGAGCCCCAGGTAGAAGGAGGGCGCACCCGCTCCGCGACCGGCCGCCGCGGCGAGGGCCCGCGTGTCCTCGATCAGCTCGCGGGTCTTCTCCGGCGACCCCGAGAACACGAACTGCGCCTCCGCGTTCCGCGCGGCGAAGCGCCGACCCGCGGGGGAGGAGCCGGCCTGGAAGAGCACGGGCGTGCGCTGGGGCGACGGAGCCGAGAGGTGCGGCCCCTGCACGCGGTAGCGCTTCCCGACGTGGTCTATGCGGTGGATGCGCGCCGGGTCGGCGAAGGAGCCGCTCTTGTCGCGCAGGAGCGCACCGTCGTCCCACGAGCCCTCCCACAGCTTGTAGACCACGTCGAGGTACTCCTGCGCCCAGGCGTAGCGCTCGTCGTGCTCCTCGAGCCGGTCGTAGCCGAAGTTGCGGGCCGCGCCGTCGAGGGCGCTGGTGACGATGTTCCAGGCGATCCGCCCCTTCGAGAGGTGGTCGAGGGTCGAGACCTTCCGGGCGAAGTCGAACGGATGCGACTGCAGCACCGAGCTCGTGAACGCGAAGCCGAGGTGCTCGGTGCTCACTGCCAGGGCCGAGAGCAGCACGGACGGGTCGTTGCTGGGCAGCTGCAGCCCCTCGCGGGCGTTGACGTCCCAGTCGCCGTCCGCCGGACCGTAGAGCCCCGCCACGTCGGCGAAGAACATCGCGTCGAAGCGGCCGCGCTCCAGCGTCCGGGCGAGGTCGATCCAGAGCTGCACGTCGTCGAACTCGTGCTGCCGGGCGTCGGGGTGGCGCCAGAGGCCGTGCTGGATGTGGGAGGCGGTGTTCATGACGAACGCGCAGAAGCGCAGCGGGCGGGGCTCGGTGATCACGCTCCCAGGCTAGGCCGGGCGCCTCCCACCGGTCTCGAACGACTCCGCGCGTAGGGTGTCCGACTGTGGAATCCCGCATCCCCGAACCCGCGCACGCCGTCCCTCCGCTGACGGATGCCGTCGCCGAAGCGCTCGACGCCACCACCGTCGCCGAGATCCGCGCCCTGCGCGACGACTTCGCGCGCTTCATGCTCCAGTACAAGTTCGGGATGGACGAGATCGTCACGAAGGTGTCGATCCTGCAGGAGGAGTTCCGCGAGCTGCAGGAGTACAACCCGATCGAGCACGTCACGAGCCGGCTCAAGTCGGCCGACAGCCTGATCGAGAAGATCGAGCGCAAGGGCTGCGAGACGACCTTCGAGGGCATCGCCGACGCGATCACCGACATCGCCGGCGTGCGGATCACCTGCAGCTTCGTCTCGGACGTCTACCGCGTCTTCGACCTGCTCACCTCGCAGTCCGACGTGACGGTGCTCGAGGTGAAGGACTACATCGCCGAGCCGAAGGAGAACGGCTACAAGAGCCTGCACGCGATCGTCGAGGTGCCCGTGTTCCTCTCCGGCGGATCGGTCGACGTCTGCGTCGAGGTGCAGTTCCGGACCATCGCGATGGACTTCTGGGCGAGCCTGGAGCACAAGATCTACTACAAGTACGACCGCCAGGTCCCGCAGGAGCTCCTCGACGGCCTCGCCGACGCGGCCCGCACCGCCGCCACCCTCGACGCCGACATGGAGCGCCTCCACCGCCAGGTCCGCGGCCCGCTGCCCGGGGCGCGCACCTACGACGTCTGACGCGCCGCCCCACGCCCCCGATCGGGCCGCCCCGACTCCTGCCGATCGAGCACCCCGCGCAGCGGGCCTCTCGAGATCCCCCTACGGAGTCAGCAGCGGCAGCAGCGCCAGCAGCAGCACCGCGGAGCCGTTCAGCGTCGCGTGCGAGACGATCGCCGCTCCGAGCCGCCCGGTGATCGTCGCGATCCAGCCGTGCGCGAGTCCCGCGGTGACCGTCGTCACGCCGAGCGTCACGATCGTCGCCGGGTTCACCATCTGGTGCCCGTGCAGCAGGGCGAAGACCGCCGTGGACGCCAGGATGCTGAACACCATCGCCCAGACGCGGCGGCCGCGGGTGGGCGGCGCCGACTCCGCCGAGCCCCGGAGCATCCGGTTCCGCACCGCGCGCATCACGACGCCGCGGCAGAGGACCTCCTCGACCAGCGGCGCGACGACGACGGGGATGAGGACCGAGCTCAGCACGAACCACAGCGGATCGGGGTCGATGTCGAGGTTCCCCTGCGCGTCCTGGAGGAGCGGAGCGAACGCGGCGAGCACGAACAGGATCACGACGCGCACTGCGATGCCGAGCCCGATCCCGATGGGCACGTCGATCCAGCGGAACCGCAGCCCGAAGTCGGCCGCCATCGTGCCCAGCCCGCGCAGCCGAGACGCCGCGAACGGGACGATCAGCGCGACGAGGTAGCTCGCGAGCGCCCCCGCGAAGGCGAGTCCGGCGGAGTAGGGGAGCACGCCGAACCCGAACAGCAGGATGAGCACGGCCAGCGGCAGGACGATCCCGACGATCGTGAGCACGGCGGTCGGCAGGCCCCAGCGGACCCGAGGATCGGGCAGGTAGAGGAGGGAGGAGTAGGGCGCGTGGACCGAGGGGAGGGGCTCGGCCGGCCACGACGTCGTCGCAGCGGAGTCGGGCGCGAGCGTCGCGGGATCGGGCGGCGGGAAGGCGTCGGGTTGCATGGCCGGGCCAGCCTACGCAGACCGCCTGGACGGGATCCGGGCTGCCGTCACTGCTCGGCGCGGTCCGGATCGGCAGGACGGACGCACGTAGTGGATCGCGGCGGCGGGGACCTCCGGGTACGAAGAAACCCCCGCCATGTAGAAGCTAGGCGAGGGTTCCAGTGGCTCCGACGGGCGTCGATCCCGTGACCTCACGATTTTCAGTCGTGCGCTCTACCAACTGAGCTACAGAGCCGTTGCGACGTGATGTCGCTGGAGAGGTGATCTCCTGAAAAAGGCCCTTCCTCTCGGAAGGGCCTCTTTGCGACCCTGACGGGACTTGAACCCGCGACCTCCGCCGTGACAGGGCGGCACGCTAACCAACTGCGCTACAGGGCCTCGTTGCGAAGACAAGCATACTGCCTTCGAGGCTGTTCTATTTTCACGCCCCGACCCTCGCGAGCCGATGCACTTTCCGGTGGTGCTGGTACTTCTGGTGGTGCTGGTAGTACCGACCCATCCGTGACCCCAACGGGATTCGAACCCGTGCTGCCGCCGTGAAAGGGCGGTGTCCTAGGCCACTAAACGATGGGGCCGGAGACTCGCGGGGCGACCCTGCGGCCGACCCCCCATGACTACCGACACGCAAGCATAGGGGGCCGCGGCGCAGGATGCAAAATCGACGGTTCCGCAGGCGGCGTGCACCTCGTCCGGGGTTGACCCGGGTCTAGGAGATCGGGCAGGGCCGCGGTTAGGGTGGGGCGGAATCGCTCTTCCCCCCACCCGCGCGCCGGAGCCGCACCGCCGCGGAGGGAGGGCCCCCTATCCCCGAGGTCCCATGCCCCACTCCCTGCGCCGTCCGCGTCCCGCCCGCCTCCCCGGCGCGCCGCGACTCGGGCGACTCCGAGGTGCTGCCCTGGCCTCCGCCGTCGTCGCGCTCGTCGCAGGCCTGCTCGTCGCCACTCCCGCCCAGGCGGTCGAGTACCCGTCGTGGGCCGACGTCGAGGCGGCGAAGGGCGACACCGCCGCCGCGGCCGCTCAGGTCGACCGGATCACGTCCCTGATCGGCGACCTCCAGAGCGAGGTCGCCTCCGCTCAGCAGCTCGCGCAGCAGCGCGGCGACGAGCACTTCGCCGCTCAGCAGGCGTTCGACGAGGCCTCGGACCAGTCGAAGAAGCTCGAGGACCGGGCCGCCGCCAGCGCCGAGGAGGCCGACAAGGCCTCGCAGCAGGCGGGCCTGCTCGCCGCGCAGCTCTACCGCAGCACCGGCACCGACCTGTCCGTCAACATCTTCCTCGACCAGAAGGCCGGCCAGGCCGACCAGCTGCTGTCGAAGATCGGGAGCATGACCAAGCTGGTCGAGCGCTCCTCCGCGATCTACGAGCAGGCCAGCACCGCCCGCAACACCGCGTCCTCCCTCGCCGACCAGGCCGAGGTCGCGCAGGCGGAGCGCGAGCGCCTCCGCGTCGCAGCCGAGCAGAAGCTGGCCGAGGCGACCGCCGCCCAGGAGGCGTCCGAGGCCGCGCTCGCCGAGCAGCAGGAGCAGAGCGTCGTGCTCGAGCAGCAGCTCGCCGCGCTCCGCGACACCGAGTCGAAGACCGTGGCCGAGTACGAGGCGGGCGTCGCCGCCCGCGAGGCCGAGCGCCTCCGGAAGCTCGCCGAGGAGGAGGCCGCCCGCCAGGCCGCCGCCCAGGCCGAGGCCGCGCGCCGCGAGGCCGCCCGGGCCGCGTCCAGCGGCGGCAGCGGCGGCGGTGGCGGCGGGTACGTCGCCCCCTCGGGCGGCGGCGGCTCCAGCGCCGTCAGCGACTCCGGCTGGGTCCGCCCCGCCGGGGGCCGCATCACCGGCACCTTCGGCCCGCGCGACAGCATCTCGACCGGCGGAGGATCCTCCGGCTCGTACCACCGCGGCACCGACCTCGCGGGCGGCTGCGGCATCCCGATCTTCGCGGCGCACAGCGGCACCGTCTCCTACGCGGGCCCCAACGGCACCTACGGCAACTGGGTTCTGATCGACCACGGCAGCGGCATCAGCACCGGCTACGCCCACATCATGTCCGGCGGGATCTACGTCCGCGTCGGCCAGCAGGTCCAGGCGGGCGAGCAGATCGCCGCCGTCGGCTCGACCGGCGCCTCCACCGGCTGCCACCTGCACTTCGAGACCCGCGTCAACGGCTCCGCCGTCGACGCCCAACCTTTCATGGCCCAACGAGGAGTCACCCTTGGCTGACGCACAGACGACCGCACGCACCTTCACCCCGGCACCCCGGGAGCGCGCCTGGAAGGGCCGCCTCCCGCTCGTCATCTCCGCCGCCTTCGCGGTCACGGCGGTCACCGCGTCCCTCGGCATCACCCCGGCCCTCGCCGACGACGCGAAGTACCCCTCGTGGGACGACGTGCAGAACGCCAAGAAGGACGAGGCGAGCAAGCAGGCCGAGATCGACTCGATCACCGGCCTCATCGCGAGCCTGCAGACCGCGGTCGACGAGAAGTCGATCACCGCGATGAAGAAGGCCGAGGCCTGGCGCCAGGCCAAGGAGGCGCTCGACGCCGCTGCGAAGGCCGTCGACGACCTCGACGAGAAGGCGACCACCGCCTCCGCCAAGGCCCAGACCTCGAAGATGCGCGCCGGCCTGCTGGCCGCGCACCTCTCTCGCGCCGCCGGTGGCGACCTCTCCGCCAGCCTCGTGGCCAAGGGCAAGGACGCGGGCGACCTGCTCTACCAGCTCGGCGCGATGTCGCAGCTCTCGGAGCAGTCGCAGAAGGTCTACGCCGACGCCCTCGCCGACAAGCAGAACGCGGAGTCGCTCGGCGACCAGGCCGACCTCGCCGTCACCGAGCACCAGGCGCTCTCGGACGAGGCGGACGCAGCCCGCAAGGACGCCGACGCCGCCGCCGAGTCGGCCCGCGCGTCGCTCTCGGCGCAGGAGGAGAAGTCGCAGGAGCTGGTCGCCCAGCTCGCGCTGCTGAAGGACTCCTCGGTCGAGGCCGAGACCCAGTACCTCGCGGGCGAGCAGAAGCGCCAGGCCGACGAGGCCGCCGCTCAGGCTCAGGCCGAGGCGGAGGCCGCCGCTCAGGCGCAGTCCACCGCCCGCTCCGCCCAGCAGCAGTCCTCGGCGCAGGCCGACACCGCCGCCCCGCC
>NZ_PSVU01000025.1:0-51950 GCF_002932515.1 Rathayibacter sp. AY1D5 | reverse complement strand
CCCCGAGAAGGACGAATGACCACCGAGAGACCGACCCCGCGCGACGTCGACCAGGACGCGCCCGCCGTGCAGCTGCGGCAGTCGCTCCGGCTGCTCGAGAACGCGCAGCGGCACCTCCGCGCGAGCATCGCCGCGGGCGTGGGCGTGGGCATCTCGGAGCTCACCGCGCTCGAGGTGCTCGGCGAGTCGCCCGACCTCACGCCGAAGTGGCTGGGTCTCGAGCTCTCCCTCTCGACGGGCGCCGTGACCGCGCTCCTCGACCGGCTGGCGACCGCCGGCCACGTCGACCGGCTCGCCAACCCGCAGGACCGCCGCAGCGTCCTGCTGCGCCTCACCGCCTCCGGGGAGCAGCTGCTCGCGCAGGTGGACGAGCGCTACGACGAGGTCAGCGCGGAGGTGCTGAAGGCCTCCCCCGGGCTGAACGGCATGGCGGACGACCTGGCGCGTGCCGCCGCGGTCATCACCGCGCACACGATCCGCTGATCCGCGCCAGTCGCTAGGAGTCCAGCGCCCGGGTCAGGGTCCAGACGTTGCGCCCCTCGGAGCGCTCGTGCTCGAACGTGGTCGTCAGTGCCTGGATGAGGGCGAGCCCGCGGCCCGACTCGGCGAAGACGTCCGGCATCTCCCGCGGCCCCGTGCCGATGTCCGGCGGATCGGCCGTGTCGACCAGCTCCGCGTGGATCGCGTCTCCCTCGACGCGCACGACGAGGCGGCAGACGATCGTCGTCGTCGACGTCGCGTGCTGGATGACGTTGTCGACCAGCTCGACCAGCGCCGTCTCGACGGCCATGCGGTCGCGGGCCGGCAGGTCCGGGCGCTCGCCCCAGAGCCCGGCGAGCATCTCGTGGACGACCTCGGTGTCGTCCGGGGGCGTGCGGAACCCGACGTTGCGCTCAGTCACGGTACGCGTCGCCGGCCGTGTCGAAGAGGGTGAGCACCCGGTCCAGATTGGACAGCTGCAGCACCATCACGACCTGCTCGCTGGGCGCCGCGATCCGCAGGTCGCCGCCCGCCTGCCGCGCGGTCTTGAGAGCGCCGACCAGGGCGCCGAGGCCGGAGGAGTCCATGAACGTCACCGCGCTGAGCTCGACGACGATGCGGGGGCTGCCCTCGTCGATCGCCCGGCGGACGGCCGAGCGCAGCTCCGGAGCCGAGGCCGCGTTGAGCCGCCCCTCCCCCCGCAGCACGGCGATGTCGGGGGCGGTCGTCTCGGTCGTGAACGTCATGCGGGGTCCTTCTCGGCGGAGCGGTCGGCGCCCGTGCGGGTCAGCACGAGGGCGGTGATGTCGTCGGACGCGGAGCCGGAGGCGGCGAGCGCCCTCAGCGCCTGCAGGAACGCGGCGGTGTCGGCGGAGTCGCGGGCGAGGTCGACCGCGCGCGCCAGGGACTGCAGCGTCCCGTCGTAGAGGTCGAGGACGCCGTCGGTGAAGGCCAGGAGCGAGTCGCCGACCGCGAGCTCCACGGTCTGGGTGATCCAGCCGCCGTCCTCCGCGATGCCCAGCGGGAGGCCCAGTGCCGCGAGCCGCTGGAACGAGCCATCGGCGCGGAGGAGGACGGTGAGCCCGTGGCCCGCGTCGACGAAGTCGATCCGGCCGGACGCGGTGTCGAGGCGCCCGTGGAAGAGGGTCGCGAAGGTCTCCGTGGCCGTGAAGTCGTCGTGCAGCTGGGCGCTCACCGCGCTGACGACCGCGTCGGGGTCGCCGCCCAGGCGCGCCCGGAACGCGGAGCGGATCGAGGCGGCCACGATCGCCGCTGCCGTCCCCTTGCCCATCACGTCCACGAGGGTCAGGTCGACCGTCTCGTCGTCGCCGCGCCAGCTGTAGAAGTCGCCGGTGATCGTCCACCGCGGCAGCGAGAGCCCCGAGAGCTCGTAGCCGGCGGGGTGGTGGAGGGAGGAGGGAGCCATCTGCGTCTGCATGTCGGCGGCGCGGTCGCGCTCCGCCGTGTCGCGCAGCTCCCGCTCGACCCACTCGCCGAACTCCTCGAGCAGCTGCCGCTCGTCCGGGGTGAGGCTCCGGGGCACGAAGTCGATGAGGCAGAGGGTGCCCAGCTGCAGGTCGCCCTCGACCGACAGCGGCCGCCCGGCGTAGAAGCGGACGTGCGGGTACCCCGCGACGTGCTCGTGCCCGGCCCACGCCTCGTCGGCACCGAGGTCCGGCACGACGAAGGTGGTGCGCTTCTCGAGCGTCGCGTCGCAGAAAGTGCCGGCGCGCGGGTAGGCGAGCACGGCGTCCGGACGCTGCGGGGACTTCGTGAACAGCGTGGTGTCGTCGAGGAAGTGGATCTCGGCCACGGGCACGCGGAACAGCTCCTCGGCCATCCGTGTGATCCGGTCGAAGCGCTCCTCCGGAGCCGACCCCATCATCTCGAGCGCCTCGAGCGCCACCAGCCGCGGATCCTGCTCGGCCTCGATCATCCGTGCCCCCTTCCCCCTGCGCGCCGCGCCGGGACTCCCCGGAGCGCACACGCACCTCCGACCGTATCGCCCCGCCTGACGGGTGGGGGACCTTCGGCGCCTCTGTACCCCTCACGGGGTACGGCTGTCGCAGATCGCGCGGTCGGGAGCGTCGGCGGTGGCCGATCCCGGCCGTCCTCGCCTCCGTCTCTTGCCGCCGGACGGAGCGGACCCCTACTCTTCACCCGACGCTCCCCCGGCGACCCGCGAGCACCCGAAGCCCGCAGGCTCGTGGGCGTCGCCTCAGGAGCGCCCGTGCCCACCCAGCCGCGTCCCCTCCGCCGAACGCGCGCGGAGACGAACCGACCCTCTCGATCCGACGCGCCCCGGCGCGGGAGCCCGCTCGCTGCGGCGCTCCTGCTGGTGACCGCCCTGATCCTCCCGCTCGCCGCCGCGCCGACCGCGTCCGCCGTCGACTCGGCGGGCGACGAGTACGACGCGATGCGCCTCGGCCTCGTCGCCGACCTGACGGGCACGATCCCGGGCAGCGCGAGCGTCGGCGGCCTCGCCGCGGCGAAGGGCCGCCTCGTCGCCGAGGCCGAGGGCTACTGGTCGACGCTCGAGACCGACGGCGGCGAGCCCTGGCCCGACCTGGTCACGGGCACCTCGGCGGTGGAGGTGTGGGCCGCCTACAAGCGGGTCACCGTCCTCGCGACCGCGCTGAAGACCCCCGGGACCGCCCTCACCGGCGACCCGGCGCTCCTCCGCGACGTCGTCACGACCGCCGACTGGCTCTCGGCGAACCGCTACAACCGCTCCACCACCGGCACCTCCCGCTGGTGGGAGCAGCAGATCGGCATCCCGCTCGAGCTGAACAGCATCACCGCCCTCCTCTACCCCGACCTCTCGGCGGCGCAGGTGCAGGCCTACCTGTCGGCCTCGACGCGCTTCGCCGACACCGTCACCCGGACCGGCGCCAACCGCGTCTGGACGGCGGCGGTCATCGCCGGGCGGGCAGTGCTTCTGAAGCAGCCGGCGAAGATCGCGGAGGCGGCCGCCGGCATCGACCCGGCGCTGCGGACGGTGGCGTCCGGCGACGGCTTCCACGCCGACGGCTCCTTCGTGCAGCACAGCGTCTTCGCCTACAGCGGCGGGTACGGGCTCTCGATGCTCGACACCCTCGACGACCTGTACGCGCTGCTCGACGGCTCCCGCTGGGAGATCACGAGCCCGGAGGGGCTCGGCGTGTACGACCGGCTCGCCTCCTCCTTCGCCCCCGTCACCTGGTGCGGCGCCGTGATGTCGACGGTCCGCGGCCGCGAGACCGCGCGGGCGGAGTCGGAGGACGGCGACGTCGGCGTCCAGCTGCAGGCGGCGGTGCTGCGCCTCGCCGACAGCGCCCCGCCCGCGGCCCGGACCCGGACGAACGCGCTGGCGAAGAGCTGGCTGGCCTGCAACGCCGGCAGCCCCGTGAGCATCGAGACGGCCGGATCCGTCAGCGACGTCGTGCGCGCGCGGCTCGTCCTCGCCGACACGGGCCTGACCGCGACCCCGATCGGCTCGGGCGTCCGGGCCTTCGCCGGCATGGACCGCTTCACGCGGACCACGGCGACCTCGGGCTTCGCCGTCGGCCTGTCGAGCACGCGGATCGCGCGCTACGAGTCGCTCAACGGCGAGAACCGCAGCGGCTGGTACACCGGCGACGGCGCGACCTCGCTCCACCTGGGCAGCGGGCGCCAGTACGACGACGGCTACTGGGCCACGGCGAACCCGTACCGGATGCCCGGCACCACCGAGGACACGATCGTCCGGAGCGCGGGCGAGGGCGCGTCGTCCCGCCCGACGACGACCTTCACCGGGAGCCTCGAGAGCCCGTCGCGGCGGACGGGGATCGCGGCGCTCGACTTCGACGCGGCGTCGGTGAGCCTGGTCGCGAAGAAGGCCTGGTTCACCTTCGACGACGAGATCCTCGCGCTCGGCTCCGGGATCACGGCGACCGACATGTCCGGGACCGGCTGGGACGGGGCGCGCCGGCGCGCGGAGACGGTGATCGACGACCGCCGCGACGTCGCTCCCGATGCGAGGCTCCGCGTCGACGGCGTCCTCCGCGGTGCGGAGGCGACCGCCACGAGCACCGCCCGCTGGGCCTCGATCACCGGCTCCGCGGAGTCGGTGGGCTACGTCTTCCCGTCGCCGGTCGCCCTGACCGCGCAGGGACGGACCCGCACCGGAGCCTGGAGCGCCGTGAGCACCGCCGGTCCGACGGCGCCGGTGACCGGCCACTACTACTCCCTCACGACGAGCCACGGCACGAACCCGACCGGCGCCTCGTACGCGTACACGGTCCTCCCCGGCGCCTCCGAGGCGGCGACCGCCGCGTACGCGGCGGACCCGGACGTGACCGTGCTCAGCAACACACCCCAGCTGAGCGCCGCCCGCGACCGCTCGACCGGCACCGTGAGCGCCGTGTCGTGGAAGGCCGGGACCACGAGCCCCGTCCTCGTCGGAGGCACCCGGGTCGCGAGCATCACCGGCGCCGGACTGGTCTCGATCCGGGAGGACGCGGACACGGTGACCGTCTCGACCGTCGACCCGACGCAGGTCTCGACGAGCGCGCTCACCGTGACGCTCGCGCGGCCGACCGCGGGCACGGTGTCCTCGAGCGCCGCCCTGAGCGTGACGAGCAGGACGAGCACCGCGACGACGATCACGTTCCGGCCGAGCGGGCTGAAGGGAGCGACGGCGTCCATCGTGCTCGCGAAGAGGGCCGCCACTCCGGCGCCGACGGCCACGCCCACGCCGACCGCGACCCCCGCGCCGACCTCGACGCCGACCGCCACCGCGACTCCGCTCGCCGCCGTCGGGGCCGGCACCCACCAGAACGGCTCGCCGGCCGTCGCCGTCACGGGCACCTGGTCCACGACCTCCTCCTCCGCGGACAGCGGCGGCGGCGTCTCCTTCTCGTCGACGGGGGGCGCCTCCGCCACCCTCCGCTTCACCGGCACCGGAGTCTCGTGGGTGAGCCGCCGGTCCAGCACGTCCGGGATCGACGAGGTCCGCCTCGATGGCGTCCTCGTGGCCTCGGTCGACCGCTACAGCGCCACCACCCGCTCCGCCCAGACCGTCTGGACCAGCGGGACCCTGCCCGCCGGCATCCACACCGTCACGATCACCCGCGGCAGCACGCGGAATCCGGCGGCGACCGGGGGCAACCTGATCCACGACGCCTTCGTCGTGAGGGGCTGACGGCCCGGCTATCACCGGCCGCGGTGCCTGGCCAGGCCCTCGCCCGGTGGCGGGCGGGCCCGTAGCGTCGCCCGGACCGATCGACCCGCCGGGGTCACGACGAGAGGACGCGCCATGAGCAGCACGAGCGACATGATCCGGAGCCACCCCGAGGAGCTGCGAGGCGTCGATCCGGAGGTCCTGGCCGAGTGCATCGACGCGTGCGGCGCCTGCGCGCTCACCTGCACCGCCTGCGCCGACGCGTGCCTCGGCGAGGAGTCGGTCGCCGAGCTGGTTCACTGCATCCGCACCGACCTCGCCTGCGCCGACGTGTGCGCCGCGACCGGCGCCGTGCTCTCGCGCCGCGGCGTCGTCGGATCCGCGGCCGTCCGCGCCCTCGTCGAGGCCTGCCTCCTGGCCTGCCGCGCCTGCGCCGACGACTGCGAGCAGCACGCCGGGATGCACGAGCACTGCCGGATCTGCGCCGAGGCCTGCCGCCGCTGCGAGCAGGCGTGCGAGAGGCTGCTCGCGCAGCTCTGAGCGCGGGCGCCACCGCGGGACACCACCCCCACCGGACTCGACGGGCGGCTGTCAACCGTCCTGCCCTGAGCGTCCGGCGCTCCGCGGAGGTCATCGCCCACATCGAGCTCGAGACGCGCCGCATGCAGCCGGCCCGTCCCTCGGGGAGCGAGGAGATGACGGACATCCCTCCGCTGGACTTCCTCGAGTACACGGACATCGCCGACCTCGAGGACGCCCGGCGCGACCCGATGGACTAGGCCGCCGCCGGCTCCTCGGTGGAGCGGGAGTCGCTGAGGGACAGCGAGCCGATCGTCGCGATCACGCCGACGAGGACCGCCACGACCAGGAAAGCGACCCGCTCACCCGCGAAGAAGCTCCGGACGAGGTCCGCGCTCCACGCGCCCGCCGGGAGGGTGGTCGCCACCAGTGCGGCGATCAGCGTGCCGACGACGGCCGTGCCGATGCTGGTGCCGATCTCCTGGGCCGTGTCGTTGAGCGCCGCACCGATCGAGGTGCGGTTCGCGGGCATCGCCTCGACGAGGGCGACGGCGCAGATGGTCATGATCGTCCGCAGGCCCACCGTCATCACGACCATCATCACGGCGATCGCGAGGTAGCCCCGGTCCACCGCCCAGGACATCCCGAGCAGCGCGCCGACCAGGAGCCCGGTGCCGATCAGGCAGGCCGCGCGGTGCCCCAGCTTCGCGGCGAGGCGCTCGGTGACCGGAGTGGCGGCGAGCATCGTGACGATGACGGGCAGGTTCGCGAGGCCGGCGCGCACCGGGCTCCAGCCGTAGGCGTACTGGAAGTGCAGGATCAGGCCGAACAGGACGCTCGCGAAGGCGACCGAGGCGCCGAGCTGCGTGAGCGCCGCTCCCCGCGCGGGGCCGGCGCGGAAGATCGCGAGGTCGATCATGGGCGAGACGGCGCGGCGCTCGCGGACGACGAATCCCGCGACGGCGGCGACGGTGCCCGCGGCGCAGGCGATCGTGAGGAGCGACAGCCAGCCGTTCTCGACTCCGCTGGTGAGTGTGTAGCAGCCGAGCCCCACCGCGGCGACGGTGAGGGCGGTCCCCGGCAGGTCGAGCCGACCGGAGGTGAGGTCGGCGCGCTGGTCCGCGGGGACTCCGAGGCGCACGCCGATCCAGACCAGCAGCGCGATCGGGGCGTTGACGACGAGCAGCCACTGCCAGCTGACGGTGCTGAGGATCGAGCCGCCGAGGAGGGGGCCGAGGACCATGCCGGACATCCCGACGATCATCACGATCGCGATCGACCGCATGCGGAGCCTCTCGTCGTCGAAGAGCCGGAACACCAGCGACATCGTGACGGGCGCCATGGCGGCCGCGGCGCAGCCGAGCGCCGCGCGGAGGGCGATCAGCTGGCCGATGTCGGTGACGAGGACGACGGCGAGGCTGATCAGCCCGAACGCGGCGAGGCCGGTGAGGAGCACGCGGCGGCGGCCGAACCGGTCGGCGGCGGACCCGGCTGTCAGCAGCAGCCCGCCGAAGGTCAGGGAGTAGGCACCGGTCACCCACTGCAGTCCGGCGGTCGACCCGTCGAGTGAGCGTCCGATCGTCGGGAGGGCGATCGAGAGCAGCGTGTTGTCGACCATCTCGACGAAGAACGCGAGGCAGAGAGCGGCGAGCGGGAGTGCCGCGGAGCGGAGGGAGGTGTGAGCGCGGGACTCGGCGGAGGTGGTCGTCGGAGCGGACATCGAGGCGCCTTCCTATCGAACGCCGTTCGACTATCGTACGGCGTTCGATAGTATGGAACGCCGTTCGGTAAGATGCAAGCCATGCCTGCAGATCGCCCGACGGAGACCGCTGCCGCGCCCTCCCCCGCCCGGGGCCGCCGCCGAGCGTCGCACTCGCTCGACACCGTGCTGGCCGAGGCGATCGCGATCCTCGACGAGTCCGGGGAGTCGGCCCTCACGTTCCGCGCGCTCGCGGCCCGACTCGGCGGCGGTGTGGCGAGCATCTACTGGTACGTCGGCAGCCGCGACGAGCTGCTGGAGCGGGCGACCGACGAGGTCATGGGTCGGGTCCTCGCAGACAGCGAGCCGCTCACCCACGGGCCGGACCCGATCGACAACGTCCGCGCCGTCGCACTGGCCCTCTTCGACGAGTGCGTCCGCCGACCCTGGTTCGGCCTCTACATGCTCCGCACGACCGGGGTGCAGCCCAACTCGATGGCGATGTACGAGCGCCTCGGGCAGCAGCTCATGGCTCTCGACCTGACGCCCCGGCAGCGGTTCCACGCCGTGTCGTCCATCGTCAGCTACGTCGTCGGAGTCGCGGCCGACCTGGCGCAGCCGCCGCCCCGCGAGTTCCTCGAGAGCGGGATGGAGAGGGGCGAGTTCCTCGAGCACCTGGCCGACCGCTGGCGCGCCCTCGATCCGGAGGAGTTCCCCTTCGGCCACCACGCGGCCGACGTCATGGCGACGCACGACGACCTCGACGTGTTCCGCTCCGGCCTCGACCTGCTGCTGGCCGGGCTCCGGCTGCAGGCGGGGCGGGGCTGAGGCCGGGTCAGCTCCCCGAGGTCCGCCGGATCGCCACCACGGTCACGTCGTCCGCCAGCAGCCCCTCGGCCGCCAGGCCGGTGACGCCGGCGACCGCGGCGGCGGCGGTCGCCGGGGCGGCGACGGCCGCGTCGGCCACCCGGTCGAGGGCGGCGAGGGAGCCGTCGAAGAGGTCCAGCACGCCGTCGCTGCAGATCAGCAGCAGGTCGCCGGGGTGGAGCCGGAGGCCGGTCGGCTCCCACTCCTGCGTGCCGAGGAGGCCGAGCGGCAGATGGGCGGAGGGGATGCGCTCGCGCGAGCCGTCGGCGCGGCAGACGATCCCGAGTCCGTGCCCGGCGTCGACGAGCACGATGTCGCCGGTCGAGGCGCTGAGCCGCAGGTGGAGGAGCGTGACGAACGCGTCGTTCGCCGACAGATCCGGCTCGACGACCCGGTCGATGAGCGCCATCGTCGCCGCGGGGCCGAGGGCGGGAGGAGTGACGCGCAGGGCGGCGCGGACCGTGGCGGCGATCATCGCGGCGCCGACCCCCTTGCCCATCACGTCGGCGACGGTGACGGCGAGCCCGTCGGGCGTGCAGCGCCAGTCGAAGAAGTCGCCGCTCACCGTCCCGCTGGGCACGCAGGCGCCGGCGACGTCGTAGCCCGGGAGGTCCGGGACCGAGCGGGGCTCGAGCCGCCGCTGCACCCTCTCGCCGTCGGCGAGCTCCTGCCGCGAGCGGGCGGCGCCGGCGGTGAGCATCTGCGCGACCTGCTCGCCGCTGAGCGACGCCATGCTGAACGACACCACGACCAGCAGCACCAGCGTGATCAGCGTGGTGGTCGGGGTCCCGAACCAGGTCGCGAACAGCTCGCTGCGCAGCCCCGCGGCCAGGAACACGGCGAACCGGAGCGCGTAGTAGAGGGAGAGGGCGCCGGAGCTCAGCAGCAGCGGCCAGCGCGTGCGCGAGCGCCCGGCGCCGAGCAGCGCGATCTCACGGGTCGACAGGCCGATGAGGAGCGCCATCGAGGCGAGGTAGAGCGGCCCTCCCGACCAGTCGTTGACGGCGGGCGAGTCGAGGCTGGACACGCCCGTCACCACCACGGTCGGAGCGACCACCAGCCACCACGGCGTCGGCCTGCCGCGGAGGGAGCGGCTCGCCGCCCAGACCGCGGCGGCGCCGGCCACGATGAGCCCGTTGCCGAGCGGATTCGCCCACACCTGGTCGGCCGTGCCGTCGCGGAGGTAGGCGAGCGAGCCGCCCATGAACAGCGCGAGCGCCGTGCACCACCAGAAGCTGAAGGACGAGCGCGTCGACCGGTAGGTGACCAGCGCGAACAGCAGGAAGAGGGTGAGGGCGGTGACCCCGAAGGCGACGCGGAGGGTCGTGGCATCGAGCAAGGCGGGTCCGTGGCCCTTCCAGGAGACCGAGCGGCGGAGCGGCGGACGGGCGCCGTGATCAAGGGGATCCTGGCACGGCGCGCGGGCCGCTCGGGGCGCGCCGTGGAGGCCGGCCCCGGGGATCCGCGGCAGTGCGGCCCGTCCGCCCACCCGACGGGGGGAGCAGGAGGGGAGCTCACCCGTTCGAGGAGAGACGACCGCCCTCGCGCTCGATACAGCATCGCGTGTACCGTCGCTCCCGTGCCCGCCACCGCGACCCTCACCCACTCCGCTGCTCTCGCGCGCCTCGGATCCGCCCTGGCGGACGAGACCCGGTCCCGGATCCTGCTCGCCCTGCGCGAGGCTCCGGTCGTCCCCTCCGACCTCGCGGACGCGCTCGGGGTCTCGCGGCAGGTGATGTCGAACCAGCTCGCGTGCCTCCGCGGATGCGGGCTGGTGGAGGCCGTGAAGGACGGCCGGTACACCTGGTACCGGCTGGCCGAGACCCGGATCGCCGGGGCGCTCGACCATCTGCTCCGCCTGGCCCTCGTCGTCGATCCGGACTGCTGCTCCGGCGACGACTGCCGTTGCGCATGACCGCCCTGCGCGCTCCGCTCCTCCCCGCCCGCCGCCGCGTGCTGCAGAGGCGGATCCGCTGGATCGTCGGCGCGACCATCGCCTACAACGTGGTGGAGGCGATCGTGGCACTCGCCGCCGGGACGGTCGCCTCGTCCACCGCACTCGTCGCCTTCGGCCTCGACTCCGTGGTGGAGGTGCTCTCCGCCGCGGCCGTCGCCTGGCAGTTCTCGGGCCGCGATCCGGAGGCGCGCGAGCGCACCGCGCTGCGGGTGATCGCCGTCTCGTTCCTCGGCCTGGCCGCGTTCGTCGCCGTCGACTCGGTCCGGGCGCTGCTCGGATTCTCGGAGGCCCAGCACTCCCCCGTCGGCATCGTGCTGGCCGCCGTCAGCCTGCTGGTGATGCCCGCGTTCTCCCTGCTCGAGCGCCGGACCGGCCGCGAGCTCGGCTCGGCCTCAGCCGTCGCGGACTCGAAGCAGACGCTCCTCTGCTCGTACCTCTCCGCCGCCGTCCTGGTGGGCCTGCTGCTGAACAGCACGCTCGGATGGACGTGGGCCGACCCCGTCGCCGGCCTCGTGATCGCCGCGGTCGCCGTCCGCGAGGGCCTGGAGGCCTGGCGCGGCGAGTCCTGCACGACGCCGATCTCCGCGCTCACGAGCGAGGACTCCGAGGCCTGTAGCTGCTGCTGACGGGGGCGGGACGGCGCGGCGCACATCGGCGGTGACCGACCTCCGTCAGGACTTCGACGCGAGGCCGGCGGCCGATGGGACCCGCTCCGGAGCTACCGACGGCCTGCCCGCGCCTCGACGACGTGCCGGCACCCGACCCCGCCGCGCTCCAGCTCCTCGCGCTCGCGGCGGAGCCCGACGCGGACCCGCCGCGCCTCGGCCAGCGGCAGCACCGCATCCGGATCGACGGTCGCCAGCAGGAGCGCCGCCCGCGACCTCGCCGCCACCCGCACGTCCAGGCACGGCGTCTCCTCGGCGAGCCCGAGCAGCGCGTCCACCAGCAGCTCCAGCTCGACCGCGGTCGCGTGAAGCACCAGCACCCGCGAGGCCGTGCTCGACGGGCGGCGGACGAGGAGCGTCGCTCCGGTCATCATCGCCGCCCTCCGCTGCTCGGGACCGGTCCGGGACGTCCGCCCCGCCTCGACCCTCGGCGACCGACCGCGCGACGTCGGCGTGCACGCATGGGGTTCCTTCTCTCGTCCTGCTGCGGCGCGATCTGCACCGCACCTCCATCCGACGACTCGGGCACCCGGCCGGGGAGAGGGTCGCCACGCGCGCGTCGGCGGGTCAGGAGGCGCCGGGGCCGCCGGGGATGAGAGGGTTGCGCGATGTCCACTGCGAGCGTGCCGTCGCCGCGCGCCGGAGTCCGGACCCGGCGCTTCCGGCGCCTCGCCCGCACGGGCTTCGCCGTCAACGGACTGATCCACCTCCTGATCGGCGGCCTCGCCCTGCGCGTCGCGGTCAGCGACGAGACCTCGCGGGAGGCGGACGCGTCCGGAGCGATCGGGCGCATGGCCGACTCCCCCGTCGGGCTCGTGGTGGTCTGGGCCGCGCTGATCGGGCTGGTCGCGCTCGGCCTCTGGCAGCTCTCCCTCGGCGGGCGCTCCTCCGCGCCGGGGCTCCCCGCCCGCCTGGGCCGCCGGATCGTCGAGTCGGGCAAGGGCTTCGCCTCCCTCACGCTCGCGGGCACCACGCTCGTCTTCGCCCTCGGCGGCTCGACGAGCTCCTCGGCCACGATCCGCCGCATCAACACCGAGCTGCTGACGAGCACGGTCGGCGTCGTGATCCTCGTGATCGTCGGCGGGATCGTGCTGGGCAGCGGGATCGGCTTCGTCGCGATCGGGATCCGGCGCGGCTTCCGCAAGCTCGTCCGCATCCCTGAGGGCCCGACGGGGACCGCCGTGCTGATCCTCGGCGCGACCGGCTACATCACGAAGGGGCTCGCTCTGGGCCTCGCCGGCGGGATCTTCGTGGTCGCGGCGCTGACCGGCGACGCCCGCCAGGCGACCGGGCTCGACGGGGCGATCCGCTTCCTCGACGTCCCTCCGTACGGCACGATCGCCCTGACCCTCGTCAGCGCAGGACTGGTCATGTACGGGCTGTTCCTCGTCGCCCGGGCGAAGCTCGCGAAGCTCTGAGCCGACGCGGCAGTCGTTCACAGTCGCCACCCATATCGCTGAGTATCGTTCGGAGAAACAGGAGGTCATCATGAACGGATCGTCATCGACCGGCGCGTTCGGCACCGGCACGCCCATCGAGAGCATCTGGCGCGCGATGGAGCAGGCCCGCTCCCGCATGGAGAAGCGCGTCGGCTCCCGGGTCGGCCGCGGGGACGTGCGCACCGCGGTGCTCGCGCTCCTCGCCGAGCAGCCCATGCACGGCTATCAGATCATCCGCGAGATCGAGGAGCGCAGCGGAGGCGACTGGAAGCCGAGCCCCGGCTCCGTCTACCCGACCCTCCAGCTCCTCGCGGACGAGGGCCTCATCACGGCCGACGAGCAGAACGGCCGCAAGACCTACACGCTGACCGACGCCGGCCGCGCGACGGTCGCCGAGCACGGCACCTCGACCCCGTGGAACGACTCCGACCACGTCGACTTCGGCGCCCTGCCCAAGGCGGGCCTCGAGCTCGCCCAGGCCGCGGCCCAGGTCGGACGCTCGGGCACCCCCGAGCAGATCCGCAAGGCCGTCGCCGAACTCGAGGACGTGCGCCGCCGCCTGTACGCGATCCTCGCGCAGGACTGACCCGGGTGGCCTCGGTCAGCCCGGGTCCTGCCGCCCCGGGCCACCGAGAGCGGGAGGACCGGCGGCGCTACCGCCGGATCCTCCGCTTCGCCGCGTGGCATCTCGCGGTCACCTGGTTCTTCGACCTGCTCCTGCCGCGGGTGGGGCTCACGCGCGTCGCGCTCCGCACCCGACCCGGCCGGATGCGCCGCTTCGCCCGCAGCTTCCACGTGCTCGCGGTCGACCTCGGCGGCCTGATGATCAAGGTCGGCCAGTTCATGTCGTCGCGCCTGGACGTGCTGCCGCCCGAGATCACCCGCGAGCTGGAGGGGCTGCAGGACGAGGTCCCGCCCGTCCCGTTCCCGCGGATCCGGGCGCTGGCCGAGTCCGAGCTCGGGCTGCCGCTCGAGCGCGCGTACGCCGGAGTCGACGAGTCGCCCGTCGCCGCCGCCTCCCTCGGGCAGGCCCACCGCGCCCGGCTCTCCCCCGTCGACGCCGAGGACACCGGCTACTCCGCCGCCATCATGAAGGTGCAGCGGCCGGGGATCGACCAGATCGTCGAGGTCGACCTCGCGGCTCTGCGCCGCGTCGGCGGCTGGCTCAGCCACGTGCGCCTCGTCTCGGACCGCGTCGACGCCCCGGCCCTCGTCGAGGAGTTCGCGGTCACCAGCCTCGAGGAGATCGACTACCTGCAGGAGGCGGCCAACTCCGTCCGCTTCGCCGCCGACTTCGCGGGCGACGCCCGGGTGGCCGTCCCGGACGTGGTCTGGGAGCGCTCGACCCGCAAGGTCCTCACGCTCGAGGACGTCACCGCGATCAAGATCACCGACCACGCCGCGCTGCTGGCCGCCGGGATCGACCCGCGGGAGGTCGCTCCGGTCTTCGCGGCCGTGATGTTCGAGCAGCTCTTCACCAACGGCTACTTCCACGCGGATCCGCACCCCGGCAACGTCTTCGTCACGCCGACCCCCGGGGGCGAGCTGCCCTGGCGCCTCACCTTCATCGACTTCGGGATGATGGGCGAGGTGCCGCCGAGCACCCGCGCGGGCCTGCGCCGGATGCTGATCGCCGCCGCCTCCCGCGACGGCAAGGGGCTCGTCGACGCGGCCCGAGCGGTCGGCGTCCTCCTCCCCTCGGCCGACTCCCGCGAGCTGGAGCGGGCGCTCACGCAGCTCTTCGCCCGCTTCGGCGGCATGGGCTTCGCCGAGCTGCGGGAGGTGGATCCGCGCGAGTTCCGCGACTTCGCCGTGCAGTTCGGCGACGTCGTGCGCGCGCTGCCGTTCCAGCTCCCCGAGAACTTCCTGCTCGTCATCCGCGCGATGTCGCTGACCTCGGGCGTCTGCAGCGCGCTCGACCCGGCCTTCAACCTGTGGGACTCGGTCGAGCCCTACGCGCAGCAGCTGATCCGCGAGGAGC
This sequence comes from Rathayibacter sp. AY1D5, assembly GCF_002932515.1. Lineage (NCBI taxonomy): Bacteria > Bacillati > Actinomycetota > Actinomycetes > Micrococcales > Microbacteriaceae > Rathayibacter > Rathayibacter sp. AY1D5. Next base: position 37,203 of record NZ_PSVU01000025.1, on the reverse strand, counting down.
GCGGCTCCGTCGTGCAGGACGTCGGCAAGCAGGCCGTCGACACGCTCGGCCTGATCTGGCGCCTGCCGCGCCGACTCGACGAGCTCGTCACGACCCTCGACGACGGTGAGCTCGCGGTCACCGTCCCCACGATCGAGCGCCGGCTGAACCGGCTCGAGGGCACCGTCCGCCGCGTGATCTCGGCCGTGCTGTTCGCGGGCCTGCTGATCGCGGGCGCCGTCGTGCGCCCGGACGACAGCGGCTTCGGGACCGTGCTGATGATCGCGTCGGCGCTGCCGCTGCTGCACGCCCTGCTGGCCCGCGGCCCGCGCGGCTGACGGCCGCCGTCGGGCCGCGGCCGCCGCGTCGCATCCGTCACCTCCTCCGCCCACCTCACCGGCGGCGCGGTCGACATCGGCTACACGGACGCGGACAGCTGGCTCGCGCAGCACGGCACCGACTACGGGCTCTGCCAGATCTACGCGAACGAGATCTGGCACTTCGAGCTCGCTACCGAGCCGGGCGGCGACTGCCCGGAGCAGCTGCCCGACGCGAGCGCGACCTGAGCGGCTCTCCCGCGCTCCCGGGATCCGATGCGTCGCGAAGGGTCGTCATCGGAGGCGAAGGGGAGCCGTTCGCGACGCATCGATCGCGCAGGCGGCCGGGCGGCGGGGCTCGGCGGCCGGGCTCAGCGGCTGGTGAGCAGCTCGACGAACTCGTCCGCCATCGCGAGCTGGGCGCTCAGCGCCTCGCGGCGCTCGCGGGCCTGCGCGACGAAGGCGTCGAGCTGCGCGCGGACCTCGGCCGGCGCGTCGTCGCCCTCGGCCTCGAGCGTGTCGATCACGCGGAGCAGCGCGGCCATCTCCTCCAGCGAGAAGCCGAGCGGCTTCATGCGGCGGATGAGGATCAGGCGGTCGTAGTCGGTGGACGTGTAGAGGCGGAAGCCGCCCTCTGTGCGGCCGGACGCCTTCACGAGGCCGATCTCGTCGTAGTGGCGCAGGGTCCGGAGCGAGAGGCCGGTCCGCTCGGCGAGCTCGCCGATGTGCATGGTGCCGATCCTGCTCACCCCTTCAGATCTACCCTTACGTGAGGGTAGGGTTGCCCGTGCTGCTGACACGCCTCTGCAAGCTTGGCATCCCCGCCCGCTTCCGCCGACCCGATGCCGCAGCCCTCCGCGCTCCTCGTCGAGCACCCCTCCCACTCCCTGGAGCCGCCGCGATGGCCCTCGCCTCGAAGACCCCTGCCCGCCCGCACGCCGAGCCCACCGTGATGACGGCGCTGCGCACCCCCCGCATCCTGACCCGCGAGGTCCTCGCCGGCCTCGTGGTCGCGCTCGCGCTCATCCCCGAGGCGATCTCGTTCTCGATCATCGCGGGCGTGGATCCGCGGGTCGGCCTCTTCTCGTCGTTCGTGATGGCCGTGTCGATCGCGTTCCTCGGCGGACGTCCCGCGATGATCACCGCCGCCACGGGCGCCGTCGCCCTGGTGATCGCCCCCGTCGCCCGCGACTACGGGATGGACTACTTCATCGCGACGGTGATCCTCGCGGGCGTGTTCCAGATCGTGCTCGGGCTGCTCGGAGTGGCGAAGCTCATGCGCTTCATCCCCCGCAGCGTGATGGTCGGATTCGTGAACGCGCTGGCGATCCTGATCTTCTCGGCGCAGATCCCCAACCTGATCGGCGTGCCCTGGCTGGTCTACCCGCTGGTCGCCGTCGGCATCGTGATCATGGTCGTGATGCCGCGCCTGACGAAGGCCGTTCCGGCGCCTCTCGTCGCCATCGTCCTCATCACCGCGGCGGTCGTCGTGACGGCGGTCGCCGTCCCCACCGTGGGCGATCAGGGCGAGCTGCCCCGCAGCCTCCCCGAGCTGTTCCTGCCGAACGTACCGCTGACCTGGGAGACCTTCACGACCATCGCGCCGTACGCCGTCGCGATGGCGCTCGTCGGACTCCTCGAGTCGCTGATGACCGCGAAGCTCGTCGACGACATCACCGACACCCCCTCCCGCAAGACCCGCGAGTCGCTCGGGCAGGGCGCCGCGAACGTGCTCTCCGGCCTGTTCGGCGGCATGGGCGGCTGCGCGATGATCGGCCAGACGATGATCAACGTGAAGGCGTCCGGCGCCCGCACCCGCATCTCGACCTTCCTCGCCGGCGTGTTCCTCCTGATCCTCGTCGTCGCGCTCGGCGACCTCGTCGCGATCATCCCGATGGCCGCGCTGGTCGCGGTGATGGTGATGGTCTCGGTGGCGACGTTCGACTGGCACAGCATCCGCCCGTCGACTCTGAAGCGGATGCCCGTGGGCGAGACGGTCGTCATGATCGCCACGGTCGTCGTGGTCGTCCTCACCCACAACCTGGCGATCGGAGTCGTCGTCGGCGTCCTCGCCGCCATGGTCGTCTTCGCCCGCCGGGTCGCCCACTTCGCCACCGTCGAGCGCACCCTCTCGGCCGACGGATCGACGGCCCACTACACGGTCACCGGCGAGCTGTTCTTCGCCTCCAGCAACGACCTCACCACGCAGTTCTCCTACGCGGAGGACCCTGCGCACGTCGTGATCGACCTCTCCGGCTCCCACATCTGGGACGCCTCGACCGTCGCCGCGCTGGACGCCGTCACGACCAAGTACGAGCGCCACGGCACCCGCGCCGTGATCGCGGGCATGAACGACGCCTCCACCCGGATGCACGGCCGCCTCGCCGGGAACCTCGGCGCGGGGCACTGAGGGTCGGGGCTGCGGGACCGCGGCGCACGCCGGGGTCGATGCGTCACGAACGGTCGTCACGGGCGCGGGAGAGGGGCCGTTCGTGACGCATCGATCCCGAGGGGGCGGGGCGGGAGGGCGAGCGGGCGGCGCTAGACGCGCACGGGTGCGACGGAGGCGCGGCGGATCAGCCGCGTCTCCAGCTCCATGCGGGTGGCCGAGGCTCCCGAGGCGAGCGGGGTCGCCGACCGGTGCGCCTGGTGCAGCATCCGGAAGGCGATGGCGCCCATCTCGCCGATGGGCTGCTGGATCGTGGTCATCGGCGGGGTCGCCCAGGCCGACTCCTCGACGTCGTCGAAGCCGATGACGCTGAGGTCTCGCGGGATGCGGAGGCCGGCGTCGTCGGCGGCCTCGTAGACGCCGAGCGCCATCACGTCGGAGCAGGCGAAGAAGGCGGTCGGCGCGTCCGGCTCGGCGAGCATCAGCCCGGCGGCCTCGCGGGCCAGCTCGCGGTCCCAGTCGCAGTAGGCGACGCGCGGATCCTCGACTCCGGCGGCGCGGAGCGCGGTGGTGAAGCCGTCGATCCGGGCGCTGCTGTAGAGCTGGGTGCGGGTGCCGCCGAGGACGCCGAAGCGGGTGTGGCCGGCGTCGAGCAGGTGCTCGGCGGCCATGCGGCCCCCGTCCCAGTTGGTCGCGCCGACGCTCGCGACGTCGGCCGGCGGCCGCGTGCTGGGGTCGACGACGACGACGGGCAGCTCGGCGGTGGTCAGCAGGTGCAGCTGCGCGGCCGAGACGTTGACCAGCACCACGATGGCGCCGAGTGAGGGGCGGCGGAGGAGGCGGCTGATCCAGGCCCCGTCGTCGCGGGCGCGGGTGAGCACCAGGTCGGCCCCGGCGGCGGAGGCCTCGGCCTCGATCCCCTCGAGGACCGGTCCGATCCAGGTGCCGCCGATGTGGCCGACGACGACGTCGACGATCTGGGCGGAGTGCGGATCCTCGACCGGCGGGCGCAGGCGCGGTCGGCGGCGGTAGCCGAGCGCGTGCGCCGCCTCCATCACGCGCAGACGGGTCGCCTCCGAGACGTCGGTGCCGCCGTTGAGCACCTTCGAGACGGTGGGGACGCTCGTCCCGGCGCGCTCGGCGATGAGCGCCATGGTCGGGCGGGTGGTCGCTCCGGAGACGTCGTCGTGGTCGGGCATGTGCTCACCGTAGCGGATGCCGACTTTCGCAACTAGCTCTGCGGCAGGACGGCTTGCTCCCGCCGGGAACCGCGGTGCATGATGGTCGGACGCCGGGGCTCCCGCGCAGAAGTTGCGCAAGTCCTGTTCGATGACGAACCGCGGAGCGATCCGCCCGCACGTGAGGACGACGATGACCGACCACTCCCCGACCACTCCCGGCAAGACGGCCCTCGTCGTCCGAGGGGGCTGGGACGGCCACCAACCGGTCGAGGCGACCGAGCTGTTCCTGCCGTTCCTCCGCGACAACGGCTACGACGTGCGCGTCGAGGAGTCGACCGCCGTGTACGCCGACGAGGCCTACATGCGGACGGTCGACCTGATCGTGCAGTCGAACACGATGACCTCCATCCAGTGGGAGGAGTTCCTGGGCCTCCGCGCGGCGGTCGAGCGCGGCACGGGCCTCGCCGGCTGGCACGGCGGGATCGCCGACTCCTACCGCGACAACTCCGACTACCTGCAGCTGATCGGCGGCCAGTTCGCCTCGCACCCCGGCAAGCACCCGGACGAGCGCACCGGCGAGCAGTCGGACAACTACATGCCGCACACGATCGAGATGACGGCCCTCGCCGCCGACCACCCGATCACGCAGGGCATCTCCGACTTCGAGCTGGTCACGGAGCAGTACTGGGTGCTGCACGACGACTACAACGACGTGCTCGCCACGACCACGCAGGCCGTCCGCCCGTGGGACCCGTGGAAGCGCCCCATCACCTCCCCCGCGATCTGGACCCGCCTCTGGGGCGAGGGCCGCATCTTCGTCTCGACGCCGGGCCACCGCGTCGAGATCCTCCAGGACGACAACGTCCGCACGATCATCGAGAGGGGAATGCTGTGGGCGTCCCGCTGAGAGTCGGCATCATCGGCGTCGGGAAGATCAGCGAGCAGTACCTCGCGAACCTCCCGACCTTCCCCGGCCTCCGCCTCGTCGCGGTCGCCGACCTGAACCAGGAGCGGGCGCAGCAGGTCGCCGACGAACAGGGCGTCCGCGCCCTCACCGTCGACGCGCTGATCGACGACCCGGAGATCGACGCGGTGCTGAACCTCACGATCCCGGCGGCGCACGTCGAGATCGGCACCCGCGCCCTGAAGGCGGGCAAGCACGTCTTCGCCGAGAAGCCGCTCGGGCTGACCCCGGCCGAGGCCGCGCCGATGCTCGACCTCGCGGACGAGCTGGGCCTGCGCTTCGCGAGCGCTCCGGACACGGTGCTCGGGACCGGCGTGCAGACCGCGCGCCTCACCCTCGACTCCGGCGCGATCGGCACCCCGATCGCCGCGCAGGTGCACTGGGCCGCTCCCGGCCACGAGCGCTGGCACCCGGCGCCCGAGTTCTACTACCAGCCCGGCGGCGGCCCGCTGCTGGACATGGGCCCGTACTACCTGACGGCGCTCGTGCACTTCTTCGGGCCGGTCGTCCGCGTCACGGGCCTGGCCACCCGCTCCGACCGCCCGCGCACGATCGAGACCGGGCCGAAGGCGGGCACGCCGATCGAGGTGACGATCGACACGCACATCACCGCGCTGCTCGAGCACGCGAGCGGAGTCGCCACCACCGTCACCGTGAGCTTCGAGGTCTGGCGCAGCCGGGCCCCGAAGTTCGAGGTCTACGGCACCGAGGGCACCATCTCGGTCCCGGATCCGAACATGTTCTCGGACCCGGTCGAGGTCGCCGTCCGCGACGAGGACTGGCGGGTCGTCCCCGACTCCGCCGGCGTGATCGACACCGGTCGCGGAGTGGGACTGGCCGACCTCGCGGAGGCGATCGCGGAGGACCGCCCGCACCGCGCCTCCGGCCGCGTGGCCCTGCACGTGCTCGAGATCATGGACGCCGTGCTCCGCTCGAACGAGGAGAAGGCGGTCGTGACGATCGCGAGCACCGCCGAGAAGCCCGACGTGATGCCGCTGCGCACGGCGGGCTCGATCGGCGCCTGACAGCGCCGGGGGGCGACGACGGGAGGCGGGGGATCGCCGCCAGCGCGTCGCTCCCCGTTCGGGGGTGACGGCGGGGGGCGAAGCCGTAGACTCGGCGGATCGACGGTCCTCAGCCGCCGTCGCACGCGGAGGGGGATCGGCCGTGGCAGTCGGCTTCCGGCGGAGCGGAGAGCTCCGTGCCCTCACACGCCCCCGGCTCCGGGCGGCCGGGGACCCGCTCTCCCCCGAGGACCACCGCTCCCGGCTGTCCGGTTGGCTCAGCATGCCCGGCGGGCCGGGTCTCGTGCGCCCCTCCGCCCTCGCTCCGGCGTGGGAGGCGCCCCTGCTCCGGCTCGTGCGCGCCGGGGCGCCGGCGGAGGACCTGCACGAGGCGACCACCGGCTCCCCCGAGGGCTCGCGCCTCGCGGCCGTCGTCGAGCTCGTCCGCGACGCCCTGCACTCCGCGGACGACGATCGCGCTCTGCGGCTCACCGGCTGGCTGGTGCGCATCCGCTACGACCCGTCGGCCGACTCCTTCCTCCGCCGCTACGGGATCGCGCTGACCGTCCGCCTGCCGCTGAGCGGCGGCCTCGACGTGGAGGTGCCGCTCGACGCCCCGGCGCTGCGCCTGCTCTACGCCGAGCTGACGGCACCCACGGATCCGGCCGCGGCTGCCGTGGCGGTCGAGACCCTGGAGCCGTCGACCCTCGCGGCGTCGACGCTCGCCTCCCTCTACTCCGCCCGCCGACGCTGGAGCGACGTGGCCGAGTTCTCGGCGCCCGTCGAGAACGTGGACGCCGCCTCCGCCGCGGTGCTCATCCGCCGCGGCGTCGCTCTTCGCGAGCTCGGCGTGATCGAGGGCGCCCTCGAGGCGTTCGACCGGGTGGTGCGCCCGACCGTCACCAGTGCGCGGCCCGTGGAGCTGCGGGCGGAGGCGCTGCTCGAGCGCGCGAGCACGCTCCTCTCGGACGGGCGCACGGCTCCGGCTCGGCGCGATCTGGAGCGCGTGCTCTCCCGCTACCCGGACAGCGCCGCGGCGCACGAGCTGCTGGCGGTCACCGGGCGCTGACGCGACGGAGGGGCGCACCCTCTGCAGGATGCGCCCCTCCGGGGAGTGCGTCGGCTCAGTGCGTCGGCTCAGTGCGTCGGCTCAGTGCGTCGGCTCAGCCCTCGGCCTTCGAGGGCTTGCCCTCGGCGGGCAGGACCTCGTGCGGGGTGTCGCGCTCGTCCTCGCCCTCGGCCTGCGACGGCTTGTCGGACTGGTCGTCCGGGTCCTCGACGGGGCTCGGGGTCTGGTCGCTCATCGGAGTCCCTCCGGCTCGTCGGACGTGGCGGACGGCTCGGGGTGCGCCTCGAACTCCATCCAGGCGCGGTCCAGATCGGCCTGCGCCGACTCGGGCTCGCTGGCGAAGTAGCCGTCGTAGATCGCGCGGCCGCCGTGCTCGGGCAGGTCGTCGCGACCGCCGAAGGCCTGCGCGAAGCGGCCGACCTCGTCGTCCCTCTTCTGCTGATCCCGCAACCAGGCGGGGAAGGTCTGCGTCATGGTGACACCTCTCTCTCCTGCCCTCCAGCCAATCGCCCGCCGCGGATCCGGGCAAGCCCTTCCGCCGCGGGCCCCGAGGGGCCAGGCTCCGCCCTGGAGGGGACGAGCTCCGCCCTGGAGAAGCGGCGCTCCGCCCTCTAGAGGACATGTCCGCTACAGGGCGCCCCCGCCCCCGCCGCGGAGGAGAGCCGGCCCCTAGCGTGAGCCCGTGACCGACCCCGCTCCTCCGCGCCCCGCCCGCACCGCCGCGGGCCTGCGCCGCACTCTGCTCGCTCTGACCGCGACCGTCGCGCTGCTCGCCGGCACCGCGGCTCCCCTCGCCTCCGCCGAGCCGGACCCGGTGCCGGTCGGGAACGACCACCTCGCCAACGGCGTCGCCGCCTGGGGGCGCTACCTCAACGGGGAGTGGGACGTGCCGGCGGGCATGTCCGACCTCACGGACGTCGCGAGCAGCTACAGCCACACCCTCGCGCTCCACACCGACGGCACCGTCGAGGCCTGGGGAGCGGATCTGGAGGGCGAGCGGGACGTGCCGGCCGGGCTCCGCGAGGTGACCGCGATCTCGACCGGGTACCTCCACAGCATCGCCCTCACGATGGAGGGGACGGTCGTCGCGTGGGGCGACGACCGTCAGGGCCAGACCGACGTCCCGGCCGGACTCGGCGGCGTGACCGCCGTCGCCGCGGGCAGCTACCACACCCTCGCTCTGCGGGGCGACGGGACCGTGGCGGCCTGGGGCTCCGATCAGTTCGGAGCGACCGAGGTGCCGGCGGGTCTCTCCGGAGTGGTCGCGATCGCCGCGGGCGGCTGGAACAGCCTCGCGCTGCGCGCCGACGGGACGGTCGTGGCGTGGGGCGGCGACGACAGGGGCGCGTACACCGCCCCGGCAGGCCTCCGCGACGTCGTCGCCGTCTCGGTCAGCTACTCCCACAGCCTCGCCCTGAAGCGGGACGGCACCGTCGTCACCTGGGGCGACCCCGCCGACTCCGGCTTGCCGCGGGTCCCCGCCGATCTCGGCGGCATCACCGCGATCGCCGCCGGCATCGGCTTCAGCGTCCTGCTGACGTCCGACGGCACCGTCGTCTCCCTGCACCCCGACGGCGACACGGAGCTGGACGTCCCGGCCGGGATCACCGGCGCCACCGGCATCGCGGTCGGCTTCAACCACGCCTTCGCGATCGGCCCGCTGCCGACCCTCACCGCCGACACCGCCGGGACGCTCGTCACGACCGGGACCCGCTACTCCGCGACCTTCACGGCGTCCGGCCCGGCCGCGACCTTCGAGGTCTCGTCCGGCGCCCTTCCCGCGGGGGTGGCCCTCTCGCCGGAGGGCGTCGTCTCGGGCAGGCCGACCACCGCAGGCGACTCCACCTTCACGGTGAGCGCGCGGAACGCGTACGGCACCACGGCCGGCGTGCCGCACACGGTCACCGTGGTCCCCGCGAACACCCCGCCCGTCGTGACGGTCGCCTCCGCCACCGACGGCGCCTCCTACGAGAAGGGCTCAGAGCCGAGGGCCGCCTGCGCGATCACGGATGCGGAGAGCGGAACGTTCAGCGAGGAGGCCGTCGTCACCGGCACGCTCGTGAACGGCCTCGGCACCCGCACGGCGACCTGCACCTGGACCGACCCCGGAGGACTGACCACGACCGCCACCGCGACCTACCGGATCATCGACACCGGCGTCCCCACCATCGCCGCGACGACCACGCCGACGGCTCCGAACGCCGCGGGCTGGTTCCGCTCCCCCGTCTCCGTCGGCTTCTCCTGCGCCGACGGCAGCGGCTCCGGGATCCGCAGCTGCACCCCCGCGCGGATCCTGCGCGAGGGCCCCGGCCAGAGCGTCACCGGCACCGCCGTCGACAACGCGGGCAACCGCGCCACGACGACCCGCAGCGGCATCGCCATCGACACCACGAAGCCGCAGCTCTCGTTCACGTCGAGGCCCGAGGGGTCCTACCCCTTCGGCACCGTGCTCCCGGAGGCGCGCTGCCTCGCGGACGACGCGCTCTCGGGCCTCACCGGCGACTGCGTGATCACGGGCGGCGGCCGCTCCGTCGGACCGCACGTGTACCGGGCGACCGGGACCGACCGGGCGGGCAACGTCTCGACCCTCACCGCGTCCTACACCGTGACCCCGTGGGCGATCGGCGGGCTCAGCACCTCGGTGAAGAGCGTGACCGCCGGAGCCGCGACCGGCATGACGTTCCAGGTGACGTCCACGTCGTCCGCGGGCACGTTCCGCCACTCCGCCCTCGCCGACGTGCGCAGCGTCACGCAGAGGCAGACCTCCTGCACCGCCGGCGCCGTCCTCACCGGAGCGCCGACGACCATCCTGACCGGACGCCTCCGCTACGACACCGCGACGAACCGCTATGTGAAGGCGTGGACGGTGCCCGCGAAGCGGGGCACCTGCTGGACGCTGACGGTCACGACGGCGGACGGCAGCACGGGGAGCGCCCGGTACTCGGTGAAGTAGCGGCGCCGGACGGCCGACGCGGTCCGATCAGGCTCCCGCCGCGGCGTACCGCTCCGCGAGCACGCGGAACGCGGCGGCCAGCTCGGGCGGCTCGGCCCCGGCCATCGGAGCGTCGAACCGGCCGAACGACGCGGCGAGCGCCTCCCACGACCAGGCGCCGAGGGCGAGTCGGCAGCCCGCGTCGCCGAGGTCCTCCACCTCCCCGTCGCTCGCGTAGGGCAAGACCTCGGCGGCGGGCGCCTCGAGCACCACCGAGCCGCGGCACGGCCACCCCTCCCCGGGCGCTCCGCCGCGGAACCGCGCCTCCAGGAACTCGGCGGGACTCCCGCCCGGCAGCACCCGGCGGCGGAAGCGAGCCCCGCGGGGCGAGCGCGGCTCGAGCCGGTCGACGCGGAACACCCGCCAGTCGTCGCGGTCGAGGTCGAAGCCGATGAGGTACCAGCGGCCCTGACGCGCGACCAGGTGGTGGGGCTCGACGCGGCGCACCGCCTCCGCGTACGCGAAGCGGAGCACCTCCGAGGCCCGGACGGCCGCCGCGACCGCGACCAGCCGCTCCGGAGGGACTGCAGGGGCAGGCGCCGCCGCGACCGTGAAGCGCAGCGCATCCGCTCGGGGCCGGAGCCGGGCGGGCAGGACCTGCCGCACCGTCGCCAGCGCACGGGCCGACGCCTCCTCGAGCCCCGCGATCGGCGCGCGCAGGGCGGCGGTGAGGGCGAGCACCTGCTCGTCGTCGAAGAGCAGCGGCGGGAGCTCGGCGCCGGCCTCGAGCCGGTACCCGCCGTCGGGGCCCTTCGCCGCGTCGATCCGGTAGCCCATCGTGCGGAGCCGGTCGACGTCGCGACGCACCGTGCGCGGCGCGATCCCCAGGCGCTCGGCGAGCACTCCGCCCGGCCAGTCGCGGCGGGTCTGCAGGAGGGAGAGGAGCAGGAGGAGCCGCTCGGTCGTCGTGGGCACGTCCCGAGGGTATTCCGAGAAGAGGACCGTTACCGTCCTCTTCTCCTGGGAGCGTCGGGGCGCCGGGTGATCGACCCGGCACGACTGCGAGGAGCGCACCATGAGCATCACCACGACGACCCACCTCAACTTCCGCGGACAGGCCCGCGAGGCACTGGAGTTCTACGCCTCGGTCACGGGAGGCCGGGTCGACGCGATGTCCTACGCGGACGCGAACGCTGTCACCGCGCCGGACGAGGCCGACCAGCTGATGTGGGGCCAGGTCGTCTCCGAGGCCGGCTTCCGCGTCATGGCGTACGACGTCCCCGCGCACACGGCTTACGACCCGGGCACGATCCCGGTGTTCGTGTCGCTGCGCGGCTCCGACGCCGACGAGCTGCACCGCCTCTGGGACGGCCTCTCGGAGGGGGCGGCGGTCGTCGTGCCCCTGGCCCCGGCGGCCTGGTCGCCCCTCTACGGGATGCTGCGCGACCGCTTCGGAGTGACGTTCGTCGTCGACCTCGAGGTCGCCTGGGGCTGAGGCCCGCGGGCTCGGCGGCGGGGCGCGTCCCGCTGCGGACGCGCCGGCCGCCGACTCGGTACGCTCAGCACCGGATCCGGTCGGAGGGACGCTGCATGCTGGAGACGATCTCCGAGGCCCTCTCGCTGGTCACCCTTCCCCTCGGCGTGCTGTTCCTGCTCGCCGCGTTCGTCGCGGCGCTGATCGACGGACGCTGGCTGACGACGACCGCCTACCTCGAGGAGGGTCCGCCCCTCGCGCTGCACTGGGTGACCCGGGCCGGCGAGGTGCGATCGCGTCCGCTGTCCGCCGGGGACCCGCTGACGCCGACACGGTCGGACCAGCGGGAGGTGCACTACCGCGAGGAGGATCCGCACCGCATCCGCCTGCACCGGTGGAGCGACGCGGTGCGGGCGCTGCGCCTGACCGGCCTGATCCTGCTCGGGGCGGGCGTCGTCCTCGGGATCCTGTCGACGGCACTGGCGGTCCTCGCCTAGGCGACGCTCCGTGCGCGAGGATCGGACCCGTGGATGCGGAACGGGTTCTCGGAGACGGTCGGGCCGACGGGGTGTGGTGCCGGCTCGGGGAGCCGCTGACCGTCGCGCAGATCGCGCGCGGCGGGCCGGCGTGGCTGTGCCTGGACGCGCAGCACGGCGCGTTCGACGACGCCGCGGTCCTCGCCTCCCTGCGCGCGCTCGGCGCCGTGAGCGGGAGGCCGCCCGTCGGCGTCCGGGTCGCCGGGCTCTCCGACGCGCTGATCGGCAGGGCGCTCGACGCCGGAGCGGACGTCGTGGTCGTCCCGATGATCGAGACGGTCGAGGAGGCGCTCGCGGCCGTCCGCGCCGCGCACTACCCGCCGCTCGGCCGCCGCAGCTGGGGGCCGATGTCCGATCTCTGGGGCGCCGCTCCCCCGTCGGCCGCCGAGGCGCGCACCGCGCTCTGGGTCATGATCGAGACGCAGGCCGGTCTCGACGCCGTCGATCGGATTCTCGCGGTGCCGGGCGTGAGCGGAGTCTTCGTCGGCCCGTTCGACCTCGCGATCGGCCTCGGACGGGACCTGTCCGACCTGCTCGCCGCCGACGGACCGGACGACCCGCTGCCGAGGATCGCCGCGGCGGCCCGGCGCGCGGGCAAGGGTGCCGGGGCCTACGCCGGCGACCGCGAGCGCGCCGGGCTGCTGCGAGCGCTCGGCTTCCCGAGGGTCGCGGTCGCGACGGATCAGTCGCTGATCGCGCTCGGCACCGCGGCGACGCTCGACGCGGACGCCGCCGACTCCGGCTGCTGAGCCCGAGGCCGGGAACGGGGCCGGACGCCGGTCACCGGCGAGCGCTCCCGCCGGGGGGACGCACGGGCTCCGGCGGCTCGGGGACGAAGCGGAGGCCGCCGGCGGAGTTCGCGAGATCGGTGAGCGCCGAGATCCAGGCGGGGTTGATGCGGGGCATGCGGCCGCCGACGTAGGTGTAGCGGAGCGTGTGCGAGGGGTGCAGCCAGATCGCGCTGCGGCCGTCGCTCATCCCGTTCTCGTCGCGCCAGGTGAGCAGGCACGACTCCCCCCGGCGCAGCTTCGCGGTGAGGACGATCTGCAGGTGGGCGAGCACCCGGTCCTCGACGTCGATCTCGACCGATCCGTCGTAGTGCAGCTTCCCCATCGGCGTCTCCCGGCCTCGTCCTCGGAGGACGGGCGCGCCTCCTGCCCACCACCCTCGGGTGTCGTCCAGTGACCAGTTCGGGGCGGCGACAACCGGCGGAACAGCTGGTATCGGCGGATCCGCTGGTCTCGACGGGGCGGGGCTCAGGCCGGCGGGTTCGCCGCCATGAAGTCGCGCATCGGCAGCAGGTTCTGGAGAGGCGCGAAGTACCCGAAGCGGGGCAGGTCGAAGACCACTCCCGCGACTCCGGAGGACCCCATCGTCGCGATCCACTCGAGCGCGGCCGGCATCGGCACCTTCAGCACGCGCGACGCGTCCTCGTCGGAGAGGCCGGCGTGCAGCGCCCCGGCGCGGGCGCGCTCCCCCGTGGTGAAGGCGAAGACCATCGGCCCCGACTCCAGGCCGCCGACGAAGGGGGTGGGCGCGTCGTCCGGCCCCCGCGCGATGAAGCACCACATCGGCAGGGCGTAGACGCTGCGCCAGAGCGCGTCCATCGCCGCGAAGCTCTCGGGGTCGGCGCGCAGGGCCTCCGCCCGGGCGTCGATCTCGACGGTCTGATCCATGGGGCTCCCCTCGGCGCCGGCGATCGGCGCGGACCTCCACGCTAACGATGCTCCCGCTGGGCCGCACCCGCGATCGATCCGTCAGCAGCGGCCCGTCCCGGCGGAGGGCACGGGCCGCGGACGACGGATGGGTGCGGTGGTGGCTGTGCGAGCCGTCCGCTGATCCGCTCGGCCACTGGCCCCGTCCAGGCGGTTAGGTTAGGTTAACCTTCGCAACCCCACCACCCCCTTCGAAGGATCGCCGTGCCCGCCACTCGCACCCCCCTCCGCCTGACCGCCGTCGCCTCGCTCGGCCTCGCCGCCCTGCTGCTCACCGCCTGCTCGGGAGGAGCCGACGCCGGCTCCGAGGGCACGTCCGAGAGCAGCGCCGCCGAGAGCAGCGAGGGCTTCCCCGTCACCGTCGACCACGCCTTCGGCAGCACCACCGTCGAGTCGGCCGACCGCGTCGTCGCGACGAGCTGGACCAACCAGGACGTGGCGCTCGCGCTGGGTGTGACCCCGGTCGGCTTCACCCGCGCCTCCTACGGCGACGAGGACGGCGACGGCCTGCTGGTGTGGACGAAGGAGGCGCTCGACGCCTCCGGCGCCGAGACCCCGACCCTGTTCGACGAGACCGACGGCGTGCCCTTCGAGGCGATCTCGGACCTCAGCCCGACCGTGATCCTCTCGGCCTACTCCGGCATCACCCGGCAGGACTACGACACCCTCAGCCAGATCGCCCCCACCGTCGCCTACCCGGGCCTGCCCTGGGGCACGACCTGGCAGGACTCCGCGAAGCTCGACGGCGCCGCGCTGGGCCTCGAGGACGAGGCCGTCGCGAAGGTCGGCGAGATCGAGAGCGACATCACGCAGACCACCGCGTCCTACCCGCAGCTCGCGGGCACCACGTTCATGTACGGCTGGTACGACCCGACCGACGCGAGCACCTTCACCTACTACACGCCGAACGACGCGCGCGTGAAGTTCGTCGAGGACCTCGGACTCGACGTCGCCCCGAGCGTCGCCGAGCTCTCCGGCGACTCGGAGGCGTTCAGCGGCACGATCAGCTCCGAGAACGCCGACCAGCTCGACGCCGACGTGCTCGTCGTCTACGGCGACGACACGACCCTCGCCGCACTGCAGGCCGACCCGCTGCTCTCCAAGATCCCGGCCGTCGAGCGCGGCTCCGTCTACGTGCTGGAGGACGGCTCCTCCGCCGCCATGGCCACCTCGTCGCCGAACCTGCTCAGCATCCCGTGGGTGCTCGACGAGTACACCGCCGGCCTCGCCGCGGCCGCCGACAAGGTGTCGTGACCCGCACCGCACCCACCCGGAAGACGAGGGCGACCGCGCTGGCGGTCGCCCTCGTCGCGCTGGCCGTCGCGTCGGTCCTCTCGCTCGTGTACGGCTCCCGCGAGATCCCGCTCGGCGAGGTCTGGCCGGCGCTGACCTCGCCCGATCCGGCGTCCATCGTCGACGCAGCGGTGCAGGGGCGGGTGCCGCGGACGGTCCTCGCGATCCTGGTCGGCGCCGCGCTCGGGCTCGCCGGAGCCGTGATGCAGGGCCTGACCCGCAACCCGCTCGCCGATCCGGGCATCCTCGGCCTCAACTCCGGCGCCTCGCTCGCGGTCGTGCTCGGGATCGCCGGGGTCGGCGCGACGAGCCTGCCGCAGTTCATCTGGCTCGCGTTCCTCGGAGCCGCCGCCGCCGGGGCGTTCGTCTACGCGGTCGCGTCGCTCGGCCGCGAGGGCGCCACTCCGCTGAAGCTCGCCCTCGCCGGAGCCGCCACCGCCGCCGCGCTCACCTCCCTCATCAGCGCGGTCCTGCTCACGCAGGAGACCACGCTGAACCGCTTCCGCTTCTGGCAGGTCGGCGGAGTCGGCGGCGCCGAGACCGCGAGCATCCTGCAGGTCCTCCCGTTCCTCGCGGTCGGCGCGGTGCTGGCCCTCTCCAGCGCGCGGGGGCTCGACGCACTGGCGCTCGGCGACGACCTGGCGACCGGCCTCGGCCGGCGCGTGGGGCGGATCCGCCTGGTCGCGGGGCTCGCGGCCGTGCTGCTCTGCGGCGCCGCGACCGCGATCGCCGGACCGATCGGATTCATCGGCCTGGTCGTCCCGCACCTCGCCCGCCGCGTCACCGGCCCCGCGCACGCCTGGCTGCTGCCCTCCTCCGCTCTGCTCGGCGCCCTGCTGCTGCTCGTCGCCGACGTGGTCGGCCGCGTGGTCGCCCGGCCGAGCGACGTCGAGGTGGGCATCGTGACCGCGCTGATCGGCGCCCCGGTGCTCATCGCGATCGTGCGCCGCTCGAAGGTGCGGGCGCTGTGAGGACCGCGGAGGCGCCCGCCGCGGTCGGCATCGCGGCCGGCCGCACGCTGCGCCGTCGGCGCACGGTCATCGGCTGCGCGGTCCTCGCGGTGCTCGTGCTGGCGCTCGTCGTCGTCTCGCTCACGGTCGGCAGCACGGTCTACTCGGTGCCGGAGGTCGTCCGCGTGATCCTCGGCGAGACCGTGCCGGGCGCCTCCTTCACCGTGGGCACGCTGCGGCTGCCGCGCACGATCACCGCCGTCCTGGTGGGCGTGGGCTTCGGGATGGGCGGCGTGATCTTCCAGACGATGCTGCGCAACGCCCTCGCCAGCCCCGACATCATCGGCATCACCTCGGGGGCGAGCGCGGCGGCCGTCGTCGCGATCGCGTTCTTCGGGCTCTCGGGCGGCGCGGTCTCGGTGATCGCGGTCGCGGCCGGGCTCGCGACGGCCCTGATCATCGCCGGGCTGGCCGAGGGCGGCGGAGTGATCGGGGCGCGGCTGATCCTCATCGGCATCGGCGTCGCGGCGATGTTCCAGAGCGTGATCGCCTACGTGCAGACCCGCGCCGACTTCGAGGACGTCCAGGAGTCGCTGCGCTGGCTGACCGGCAGCCTCAACTCGGCCGCCTGGCCCTCCGTCCCGCCGCTCGCGCTGACGATGCTCGTGCTGGTGCCGCTGGCCCTGCTGCTCTCGGGCCGGCTCGGCGTGCTGCAGCTCGGCGACGAGTCGGCGACCGCGCTCGGGCTCGACGTGCGGCGCAGCCGGCTGGCCCTGCTCGCGGTCGGAGTCGGCCTCGTGGCCGTCGCGACCGCCGCCACCGGCCCGATCGCGTTCGTCGCCTTCGTCTCGGGGCCGATCGCGCGGCGGATCCTGCCGAGCGCGCGCACGCTGCTGATCCCCTCCGCCCTGGTCGGCGCGGTCGTGGTGCTCGCCGCCGACCTGCTCGCCCAGTACGTCGTCGGCGCGCTGTTCTCGGGCGCGCGCTTCCCGGTCGGCGTCGTCACCGGCGCCCTCGGCGCGCCCTTCCTGCTCTGGCTCCTCGCCCGCCGCAACCGCTCCGGAGGCTCCCTGTGACCGACGCCCCGCCCACCCTCGCCGCCGACGCGGTCACCCTCGCCTACGACGAGCGCGTCGTGGTCGACGGGCTCTCGCTCGCCGTGCCGCCCGGCCGGATCACGGTGATCGTCGGCGCGAACGCCTGCGGCAAGTCGACGCTCCTGCGCGCGATGGCGCGGCTGATCACCCCGCGCTCGGGGAGCGTCCTGCTCGACGGGCGCGCGATCCACCGGCTCCCGACGCGCCAGGTCGCGCAGCAGGTGGGGCTGCTGCCGCAGACCCCGATCGCGCCGGAGGGGATCGCCGTCTCGGACCTGGTCGCCCGGGGCCGCTACCCGCACCGGGGCCTCTTCGGCCGCGGCTCCGGATCGGACGACGACGCGATCGTCGAGGAGGCGCTGCGCGACACCGGCACGCTCGAGCTCGCCGACCGCCCCGTGGACGAGCTCTCGGGCGGGCAGCGCCAGCGGGTGTGGATCGCGATGGCCCTCGCCCAGCGGACCGACGTGCTCCTCCTGGACGAGCCGACGACCTACCTCGACGTGTCGCACCAGGTCGAGGTGCTCGACCTGCTCACCGACCTCAACCGCTCGCGCGGGACGACCATCGTGATCGTGCTGCACGACCTCAACCTCGCCGCCCGCTACGCCGACCACCTCGTCGCCGTGCGCGACGGCGCCCTGTACGCCTCGGGCACGCCCGCCGAGGTGGTGACGCCGGAGACGGTGCGCGCGGTGTTCGGGATGGAGTCGCGCGTGATCGAGGACCCGGTCTCGCGTACGCCGCTGGTGCTGCCGATCGGGCGCCACCACTCGGGCTGAGCCCGGCCGTTCAGACTGAGCGGTCAGGCCGGAGCCGCGGCCAGGGAGGCGCCGTCGACGAGCGTGCAGCGGAGGAGCTGCTGCTCCCGTCGCGCGGGGTCGCCCTCGATGAGGATCTGCACCGCGCGGCGGCCCATGTCGCGCCGGGGCAGCTCGAAGCCGGCCTGCCAGCCGGTGCGGTCGGCCGATCCGGATAGCGACACCAGCGACAGGTCGCCCGGCACCGCCACCCCCTCGGCCTCGGCGGCCTCCTGCAGGAGGACGAACTGCTCCTCCTGCTCGGCGAGGACGACCGTGACGCCCTCGGCGGCGATCCGGCGGATCCACTCCCGCGGCGACGCCTCCGGCCCCGGGACGAGGTGGAGGAAGCCGTCGCCGAGCTCGGCCCGCGCGCCGGCCATGCGGTCGGTGTACGACTCGACGCCCTCGCCGTGGCCGGCGTAGGCGAAGCGGGTGTGGCCGAGGGCGCGCGCGCAGGAGATCAGCTCGCGGACGATCGACGCGTAGTCGGCGGCCACGTAGGGCACGGGCCCGCCGGCGTCGTCGCGGCGGCCGATGCTGACGAAGGAGAAGCCGCTCGCGTTGAGGAACTCGAGCTCCTCGCGGGGCATGCGCTGCCCGAGGAGGATGCAGGAGTCGGCCAGGCGCAGCCGGGTGGTGCCGCCGCTGAGGCCGCCGCGACGGCCGCCGACGCGACCGCTGGTCAGCAGGAGGAGGTCGATGTCGCGGTTCTGCGCCTCCTCCTCGATGCCGGCGAGGAACGGATGGAAGAAGTCCTCGCGATCGAGCGGGAACAGGCTCTCGTAGGTGTAGACGCCGATCATGCCGGTGCCGACCTGCTTGAGGCGGCGCGCGATGGGGTCGGCGACGTACCCCGTCTCCTGGATCGCCTTGAGGATCCGCGCCCGCGTCGCCTCCGGGACCCGGGCGAGCTGCTCGCCCTTGTCGTTGAGCACGAACGACACCGTCGTCTGGCTGACTCCCGCGAGACGCGCGATGTCCTTCTGCGTGATCCGCGGCACCCGGACACCCCCGCTTCATCCTGGTAATAGGTATTACTTCTTGACCTCAGGCTACCGATGACGAAGGATCGCCGTACGCCCATCCGGGGCGAGAGAGGGCGGAACGTCGACGATGATGAATCCCGCAGACCCAGACAACCAGACCACGGCCTCCCCGAGGCCCGATCGGCAGCACAAGCCCGATCAGCAGCCCGAGCACGATCCGCAGCGCAGGCCCGACAACTCGCGCCGCCTCTTCCTCGCCGGGGGCGCCGCCGCCCTCGCCGGCGCGGCAGGAGCCGTCGGCGCCGCCACTCCGGCCGCCGCCGCGCCCCCGGCCGACGCTCCCGGGCAGAAGAAGCGCCTGAGCGTCACCGAGGGGCCGATCTCGCCGCTCGACAAGGAGTTCCGCTGGGACGACCGCGCCGGCGCCGACAACACCCGCGCGGTGCAGGCGGCCATCGACAAGGCGATGACCGCTCCGGGCGGCGAGGTGTCGCTGCCCGCCGGCGAGATCCGGGTGACGGGCCTCGCGGTCGACTACCGCGGCTACCCGGTGCAGCCCGAGAACGGGCCGCCCTACGGCTACGCCGGGCCGAAGATCGTCGGCGCCGGCATGCGCCAGACGAGGATCGTCCAGATCGAGGGCTCGACCCGCGACATCTTCACCGTCTCCGGCCAGACGGGCGACGCGGCCGGTCCCGCCAACAACAACAAGGCCACCGGCGTCGTCCTCGCCGACTTCGAGATGACGGGCACGCCCTCCGGCGGCCACGGGATGTCGCTGCGCTCGCTGGTCAACTGCGAGTTCCGCAACCTGTGGATCCAGAAGACCGGCAAGTCGGGCATCTTCCGCGAGCGCGCCACCTTCGTGTCGGGCGTCGACGACGAGTACTCGTACGCCAACTCCTGGAACAAGATCAAGATCGTCGCCCCCGCCGGCTGGGGCGTGGAGGACTCGGGCAAGGCCTCCATCGGCGGCTCGATGACCAACGTCGAGGCGATCAGCCCCGGCCTCGGCGGCTTCCTCCTCGCGCCGACGAACATGACGCTGCTCGACTGCCAGGCCATCGGCGGCACGGTCGGCCTCCGGTCGATCCGCAACGAGAACCGGCGCTCGGTCAACTCCGGCCTGACCCTGATCAACTTCCGCTCGGAGGGCTCCCGCGACGGCTGGGAGGTGCTGATCGAGGCCGGCACGAGCCACATGATCGTGAACCCGAACTTCTTCCCGACCTCGGGCGCGAACTGCCTCGGCGTCGGCCTGACGAACGGCGGAGCGGACTTCGAGGTGCGCAACCTCACCGTCCTCGGCGGCTTCTACGGGCTCAGCCTCGGCCGCTTCCCGCAGCAGAAGGCGATCGTGCTGGGCAGCGACTCCTCGCAGACGCGCCTCGTGAACCCGTTCATCGAGCGCGGCGCCGCGGGAGTGGACGAGGGCTCGCTGATCGTCGACGACGGACGCCTGACCTCGTTCGAGCTCGGCCGCGGCCGGGTGGAGCGCGCGGCCGGCTACACCACGGTCGCCCGCGCCCCCGAGACCATCCCGACCCCTCCGGCCGGACAGGTCAACGAGGGCTGGGAGCGCTCCGGCGACACCTGGCGGAAGGTGGCCGTCTTCCCCGACGGGCACCGCGTCGTCATCGCCTCCTGACCCCGGGCGGCGGCGCCCTCCGCGCCGCCGCCCTCCCCCACTGCACACGGAACGAGCACCAGAACGCATGCATGACGACAGCACCCGCATCGAAGCCCGCATCGCCCGCTTCCGCGCCGAGAGCCTCCGGCCGGCGATCCACCGGGCGGTCGAGCCGCTCGGGATCGAGTCGTGGACCGCTCCGGGCGAGCCGGTCCCCTTCGACCAGGCGCGGGCCGCGTCCTACGCGCCCGCCCGCATCGGGGAGCCGTGGGGCGCCCCCTGGGGCACCGTGTGGTTCCACGTGCGCGGCGAGATCCCCGCCTCCTGGGTCGGCGTCGACGGCTGCGAGCCCGAGCTCGTCGTCGACCTCGGCTACACCGGCGCCCAGTCCGGCTTCGAGGCGGAGGGGCTCGTCTTCACCGCGACCGGCACGGTCGTGAAGGCCGTCGAGCCGTTCAACCAGTCGGTCCCGCTCGACCGGCTGCCCGGCCGCGAGGCGGGCGACCGCACGGTCGAGCTCTACATCGAGGCCGCCGCCAACCCGAACATCACCGGCGACTGGTCCTTCACCCCCACGGCGCTCGGCGGCCGCCCCGCCGACGGCGCCCTGCCGTCCGACCCGCTCTACCGCCTCCGCCGTCTCGAGCTCGGACTGCTCGACCGGGAGGTCTGGGAGCTGGAGCAGGACATGGCCGTGCTCGTCGGGCTGATCGGGCAGCTGCCCGAGTCCTCCCAGCGCCGCGCCGAGATCGTGCGCGCCCTCGACCGCGCCGTCGACGTCCTCGATCCGGACGACGTGTCCGGCACCGCCGCCGCCGGCCGGGAGGCGCTGCGGACCGTCCTCGAGCGCCCCGCCTCGGCCAGCGCGCACCACCTGCACGCCGTCGGCCACGCCCACATCGACTCCGCCTGGCTCTGGCCCGCCCGCGAGACCGCCCGTAAGGTGGCCCGCACCTTCTCCAACGTCTGCGACCTGATCGAGCGCGAGGAGGGCTTCTTCTTCGCCGCCTCCTCCGCGCAGCAGTACGCGTGGCTGAAGCGCGACCACCCGGAGCTGTTCGAGCGCGTCCGCGGCCACGTGCTCGCGGGCCGCTTCGTGCCGGTCGGCGGCATGTGGGTCGAGTCGGACACGAACATGCCCGGCGGCGAGGCGCTCGTGCGCCAGCTGCTCGAGGGCAAGCGCTTCTTCCTCGACGAGTTCGGGATCGACACCGAGGAGGTCTGGCTCCCGGACTCCTTCGGCTACTCCGCCGCGCTGCCGCAGATCATCGCCGGAGCGGGCGGGCGCTGGTTCCTCACGCAGAAGATCTCGTGGAACGAGACCAACACGATGCCCCACCACACCTTCTGGTGGGAGGGCATCGACGGCACCCGCGTGTTCACGCACTTCCCGCCCGTCGACCTCTACAACTCCGACCTCTCCGGCGAGGACCTCGCCCGCGCCGAGCGCCAGTACGCCGAGAAGGGCAGCGGCACCATGTCGCTCGTGCCCTTCGGCTACGGCGACGGCGGAGGAGGCCCCAACCGCGAGATGATCGCGGCCGCCCGCCGCACGCGCAGCCTCGAGGGCTCGCCGACCGTCGAGCTGTCCACACCCCGCCGCTTCTTCGAGGAGGCGCAGGCCGAGTACCCGGACGCGCCCACCTGGTCGGGCGAGCTCTACCTCGAGTTCCACCGCGGCACTTACACGTCGCAGGCGCGCACCAAGCAGGGCAACCGCCGCAGCGAGCACCTGCTCCGCGAGATCGAGCTGTGGGCGACCACGGCCCTCGTCCGCGCCGGGGTCCCGTACCCGGCCGACGAGCTGCGTGAGATGTGGCGGACGGTCCTCCTGCAGCAGTTCCACGACATCCTGCCCGGCACCTCCATCGCCTGGGTGCACCGCGAGGCGGAGGAGAACTACGCCCGCATCGCGCAGCGGATCGAGGAGATGATCGCCGAGACCGTCCGGGCCCTCGCCGGCGAGGGCTCCGCGGAGCTGCTGGTGAACTCCTCCCCCTTCGCCGTCGGGGGCGTGCCGGCGCTCGGCGCGGCCGCGGCCGACCCCGCCGCGGAGCACTCGGCCCCGACGCTCCGCTCCGACGGCGACGCCCACGTCCTCGACAACGGGCTCGTCCGGGTGCGGATCGGCGCCTCCGGGCTCCTCGAGTCGGTCGTGGACCTCGCGAGCGGCCGGGAGGTCGTGCCCGCCGGCGCCGCCGCGGGGCTCCTCCAGCTCCACCGCGACACCCCGAACAAGTGGGACGCCTGGGACCTCGACGACAACTACCGCCGCACGGTGGAGGACCTCGTCGGCGTCGACTCGGTCCGCGCCGGCACCGTGAGCGACCCGCTCGGCCGCGAGGTGCCGGCGGTCGTGATCACCCGCTCGTTCGGCGGCTCCACGGTCGTGCAGACCGTCTCGCTGCAGATCGGCCGGGCGGCCGTCGACCTCGACCTCGACATCGACTGGCACGAGCGCCGCAAGCTGCTCAAGCTCGCCTTCCCGCTCGACCTGCTCTCGGACCGGGCGACGTCAGAGATCCAGTTCGGCCACGTGCACCGCCCGACCCACGTGAACACGACGTGGGACGCCGCCCGCTTCGAGACCGTCGCGCACCGCTGGGTGCACGTCGGCGAGCCGGGCTTCGGCGTCGCGGTCGTCAACGACTCCACCTACGGGCACGACATCACCCGCGACCGCGCCGCGGCCGGCACCCCGACGACCACGGTCCGGCTCTCGCTCCTGCGCGCGCCGCTGTTCCCCGACCCGGACGCCGACCAGGGCCGCCACCGCCTCGCCGTCTCGCTCGTGGTCGGCGCCGAGCTGCCCGACGCCGTCGAGGCCGGCTACGCGCTGAACACCCCGGTCCGCAGGCTCACCGGCGCCGCGCCCGTCGCTCCCCTGGTGTCGATCGACGACCCCTCGGTGATCGTCGAGGCCGTGAAGGCGGCGGACGACGGGAGCGGCGACGTGATCGTGCGGCTCTACGAGTCGCTCGGCCGCCGCGCCACAGCGACCCTCCGCGCCGCTTTCGCCGTCCGGGCGGTCACCCGCACCGACCTGATGGAGCGCCCGACCGAGCAGGTCCGCATCGAGAGCTCCGTCGAGGCGGATTCGGCCGACGTGCGCCTCGAGCTGCGTCCGTTCGAGATCGCGACGGTGCGCCTGGCGCGCTGAGCGCGAGGGGACGAGGGGCGGGAGCAGGCCGGGTCGGCTTGCTCCTGCCCCTGCGTCATGTGGTCTGCTCGATGCACACCGTCCCGATCGGAGAGGCCCCCCATGCAGTCGTTCCCCGCCCCGCCCCGCCAGGTGCAGATCGGCGACGCCGCCGCGTTCGCCGGCGTCACTCCGCGGGCGATCCGCCACTACCACCGGCTCGGCCTGCTCCCCGAGCGCGAGCGGGGCGGAGACGGCCGCAGGCGCTACGGCTACGACGACATCATCCGGCTGCTCTGGATCCGCCGCCTGGCCGACGCCGGGGTCGCGCTCGAGGACATCCGGGACGCCTTCGCCGTCGCAGCCCCGGCCGGCGCCGAGGACAGCGCCGACCGCGAGGACGAGGTCGCGGGCGTCCTCGCGCGACTGGACGCCGCGCTCGCCGCGCAGGAGGAGGAGCTGCAGCGGAAGCGGGCCTCGGTCCGGCGCATGCGGACCCTCGGCGGCCGGCTGGGGCTGCTCGACGACATCGTCTCGCGCCGCCTCGAGGGCGCACCCGAGGGCTCGCTGCGCCAGGCCGACCTCGACACCCTGCTGGTCACCGAGCGGATGTTCGGCCCGCTGGGCGCCGTCTCCCAGGCCGGCCGCTTCGTCGTCCTCGCCGCCGATCCGGCGCTGCGGGCGGAGGCCGACCGCGTCGACGCCGCCGAGGAGGCCCTCGACGACACGGTCGCCGAGGACGACCCCCGGGTGGAGCAGGTGGCGCAGGAGCGGCACGCCTTCGAGGCCCGGCTGATGCGCGTCGTCGAGGAGTCCGGTCAGCTCGAGGAGGACGAGGCGATCTTCGACGCGTGGGACGAGGCGCACCCGCCCGAGGACCCCGCGCCGGCCCCCGATCCCGCACAGGGCTCCCGCGCCCGGAGCGCCGGCGAGATCATCCGGAGCCTGCCCTACGACGTCTCGCCGGCCCGCCTGCGCGCCATGGACCTGGCGATGCGGCTCGGGATGGAGGAGGCGCCGACGTCCTGAGACGCGGGGTCACGCCCGTCCGGTCACAGGACCTCTCGCAGCACCTCCAGCGCCCGCTCGCGGTCGCCGACCCCGCCGCCCTCGTGCCCGCTGTACGGCCACACGTCGATCGACGTCTCGCCGCCGGAGACGTTGTGGGAGGCGAAGACCGTCGAGGGCGGGCAGATCGGGTCCATCAGGCCGACCGAGCGGTGCACCCGGCAGCCCAGGCGCCGGGAGAAGTGGACGCCGTCGACGTAGGAGAGGGTCCGCTCGACGGCGTCGAGGTCCTCGGGGCGGGTCGCCAGGTAGCGGGCGATCTCCACGTAGGGCGCCTCGTTCGTGATGGTCGTCGCGCGCAGGACGTCGGAGAGGAAGGGCACCAGGGCGATCGCCGCGCGCACCCGGGGGCGCAGCGCCGCCGCGGCGGTCGCGAGCGCTCCGCCCTGGCTGCCGCCGAAGACCGACACGCGGTCCGGGTCCAGCCCGGGGAGCACCTCCACGGCGTCGACGGCGAGCGCCGCGTCCGCGATCATGCGCCGGTAGTAGTACGTCTCGGGCGACTCGATGCCGCGGGTCGTGACCCCGGGGTACGCGGGTCCGCTGCCGTGGGGGTCGGGGGTGGCTCCGGAGCGGGCGAGGCGTCCGGCTCCCTGGCCTCGCGCGTCGACGACCAGGTGCGCGTACCCGGCGGCGGCGATCCAGAGGTGCTCGATCGGACGGCCCCGTCCGCTGCCGTACCCGGGGTACTCGATCACCACGGGGAGCGGGGCGCCCGGGTCCGCTGCGGGGGTCACCAGCCAGGCGGCGATCGGCTCGCCCGCGAAGCCGGGGAACCGCACGTCCCGCACCCGCACCAGCGGGAGGCCCGCGTCGACCGGCACGGCGCTGACGCCGGGGCCGCCCTCCCGCCCGAGCGCGAGGGTGGCCCGCCAGAAGGCGTCGAAGTCGTCGGGCTCCGCGACCTCCGCACGGAACTCGCCGAGGGCGGCGAGGGGGCGATCCGTGAACACCGGGTCAGCCTTTCAGACCGGAGTGCGCGAGCCCTTCCACGAACTGCCGCTGAGCGAGGAGGAACACGGCCAGCACGGGCACGACCGTCATCGTCGCCGCGGCGAGCTGCACGTCCCACATCTCCCCGCCGTAGGCGTCGGTGAAGCGGGTGAGCGCCTGGGGCAGGGTGAAGAGCTCGGGTGAGGTCAGGTAGACCGTCGGCTCGAGGTACATGTTCCAGGACCCGAGGAAGGTCAGGATCGCGACGGCCGACAGCGCGGGCTTGGACAGCGGCAGGAAGATGCGCCGCCAGATCCCGAAGCGGCCGAGGCCGTCCAGGCGCGCGGCCTCCTCGAGCTCGCCGGGCATCGCGATGAAGTACTGCCGCATGATGAACGTGCCCAGCACCGCCGGCGCTCCGACCATCGGCACCAGCAGCAGCGGCACGTGGGTGTCGATGAAGCCGAGCTGCCGGAAGATCTGGAACAGCGGGATGATCGTCACCTCCGTCGGCACCAGCAGGCCGGTCAGGACGACGAGGAACACCGCGTTGCGTCCCGGGAACGGGATCCGGGCGAAGGCGTAGCCGGCCAGGCTCGAGACCAGCAGCGTCACCACGGTGACCGTGACCGCGATGTAGAGGCTGTTCCAGTACTGGAGCGCGAACGGCTGGAACCGGAACGCCTCGGCGTAGCCCGCCAGGCTCGGCGAGTCCGGCAGCAGGGTCGGCGGGTTCGAGAAGATCTCGTTCACCGGCTTGAACGACGAGGCGATCATCCAGAACGTCGGCACCGCGAACGGCAGCACGAGCAGGATCAGCGTCACGACGAGCAGGGCGGTCATGAGCGGGCTGCGGCCGCGGCGGCGCTTGACGGGCGGCTCCGGGACGGCTTCGAGGCGTGGCGTGAGCGGGGTCCCCTGCTCGACGACGGCGTCAGTTCTCATAGAAGACCCATTTCCTGCGCAGCTGCCACTGCACGACCGTGAGGATCAGGACGAAGAGGAGCAGCATCAGCGAGAGCGTCGCGCCGTAGCCGATGTCGCTGAACTCGAAGGCCTGTTGGAACACGTAGTAGACGAGCACTGTCGTCGACAGCTCCGGCCCGCCCTCGGTCAGGACGGCGACCTGCGCGAACGCCTGCAGCGAGCCGACGATCGTGAGGATGGCGGTGAGGAGCAGGGTGGGCGAGATGAGCGGGAGCGTGATCCGGAAGAAGATCGCGCGGGGGCTCGCGCCGTCCAGGCGGGCCGCCTCGTAGAGGTCGCCCGGCACTCCCTGCAGCGCGGCGAGGAAGAGCACCATGTTGACGCCGACGCTGCGGATGACCTGCGTGACGATGACGCTCGCCATCGCGGTGGGTCCCTCCTGGAGCCAGTTCGGCCCGTCGAGGCCGACCAGCGAGAGCAGGCCGTTGATCGCGCCGTTGTCCTGGAGGAGGAAGCCCCAGACGAGGGTCCAGGCGACCACCGAGATGACGACGGGCGAGAAGAAGAGCGTGCGGAACAGGGCGCCGCCCGGGATCCTCCGGTTGAGCAGCACGGCCAGGCCCAGCCCGAGGGCGAGGTTCAGGACGACCACTCCCCCGGAGAAGACCGCGGTCGTGCCGAGCACCGCGCCGATGCTCGGGTCGTTGATCGCCCGCTCGTAGTTCTCGCCGCCCACGAAGGTCATGGAGCCGGTGAAGACGTTCCACTCGTTGAGGCTGAACCAGACCGCGAGCCCGACGGGCAGCAGCACGAACACGATCACACCGAGCAGCTGGGGCGCGATGAAGAGCCAGCCGGCGAGCGCGTCGCGGCGCCGGAGGTTCCAGTAGGCGCCGGCGGGAGCGGATCGGCGGCTGTCCGTCGAGGTCGCGGTCACGGGATCACTTCCCCTGGAGGACGGGCGCGATGGCGTCGCAGACGCCTCCGAGCACCTCGGCGACGTCGGCGTCGGCCGACCACATGCGGTCCAGCGCCGTCTTGCCGACCGAGGTGATCTCGGCGGGGCTCGTCACCGGAGGGGTGGCGGACACGTCGGCGAGCTCGTCGACCACGACGCGGTCGAGCTGCTCGGCGCTGAGGCGGGTGTTGACCTTCGCCAGCTCCTCACCGGACAGCAGCGACTCGCGGGGCGGCGGGAAGAACTGCGCGAGCTTGGCGGAGTTCTCCGGGTTGGTCATGAACGAGAGGAAGCCGGTCGCCTCCTCCACGTGGTCGCCGCCTGCGAGCGCGGCCATGCCGGCCTGGCCGATGTTGCCGTACTCGCCGGCGGGGCCGACGGGCAGCGGGTAGATCTCGAACGGGAACGAGCCGTCGAGCAGGCTCGCGCGCGAGACCTGCGCGGTCGTGAACGCGGCGTCGCCGGCGAAGAAGTCCGCCGTCACGCCGGGTCCGGGGGTCGCGCCGCTGACGTAGACCGAGTCGTGGAAGAACTGGAACGCCTCCACCATCTCGGGCGAGTCCATCGTGCACTGGGTCCCGTCGTCGCTCCACGGCTGGGCTCCCCAGCCCGCCCACAGGTTCGCGAGGCTCAGCCAGCCCGAGAAGTCGAAGTCGCGGATGATGTATCCGGCCTTGCCGGTCGACTCGTTGACGGCCGCGCCGATGCGGTCGACGTCCTCCCAGCTGAGCGTCGCGGGGTCGACGGTCTGCCCGGCCTGCGCGATGAGGTCCTGGTTCACGTACAGCGCGAACGGCGAGTTGGAGAACGGGTACGCGTAGAGCTCGCCGTCCTGGCTGAACGACTGCGCCACGCTGGGCAGGATGTCGTCGTACTCGTAGCCCTCGGTCCCCTCGAAGGTCTCGGTCAGTGGAGCGAGCGCTCCGGCGTCGATCAGGTCCTTCGCGATGTCGCCCACCCAGGCGAGGTCGGGGGCGTTGCCGCCCGCGGCCTGCGTGGTCAGGGTCGAGTTGTAGTCCGCGAACGGGAGGGACTCGAAGGTCACGGACTCGATCTCGGGGTGGTCGGCGATGTACTCGTCGGCCATCGAGTCGAACAGGGCGAGCTGCTTCTCGTCGGAGGTCCAGACGGACATCCTCAGAGCGACGGGTGCTGAGTCGTCCCCGCCGCCGGCGGCGCCGCAGCCCGAGAGGGCGGCGATCACTCCGACTGCGGCGAGCGAGGCCATCAGCTTCTTCGCTGGTCTCATCGTCTCTCTTTCTCCAATGGTCTTCTCGGTGTTCCCGGTCAGTACCCGACGACGTCGGGCCAGTGGGTCTCTACGCCGCGCGACTCGAGCCTCGCCTGCAGGCGGGCGACGAGGGCGGGGTCGGCGGCGATCTCGTGGGGCGACAGGTCCTCGGCGAGGGCGAGGGCCGCCAGCTCGCCGACGGCCTCGCCGATGTTCCACTCCACGGGGTGGAGGCGGTACGCGCCGTTGGTGATGTGCGTCGTCCCGATGTTCTTGCCCCCGGGCAGCAGGTTCGTCGGGGTGCGCGGCACGAGGGCGCCGAGCGGGATCTCGAACGGCGAGCACTCCACGTCGAGGTAGTTGTCGCCTCCGGTGGTCGGGTGCAGGTCGATCCGGTACATGCCCACGCCGACGGAGTCGTCGAAGCGCGCGGGGCTCCCCGTCCCGCGGGCGGCGACGGAGACGTCCTGCTCGCGCACCGTGGTGAGCGCGCGGATCCGGCGGGACTCGCGGATGTAGGGGGCCTGCGCGAGGCCGTCGGCGGTGCCCATCACGTCGCCGCGGAGCCGGAGCCCGGGCCAGCCGCGGCCGCCGTCGGGCCGGGGCGCCTCGGTCTGGAGCCAGTAGAAGTACGACAGCGAGAGCGCGCGGGCGCCGGCGAGGTGCTTCTCCGGCTCCGGCACGTCGAGGATCGAGCTGTCGAGGTAGTCGAGCATCGGCCAGTTCGCGAGCACGATGTCGCTGTCGAGCGCGCCCGGTCGGAGGGTCTCGGTCGCGAGGATCCGGCGGAACATCCAGAGGTCGGTGTCCCCGCCCTGCGCGCGCTGGTCCGCGGTGCGGGTGTCGCCCACGGCGTTCACGTGCATCGTGCGGGTCTCGGGGCGCAGCGTCCTCGGGTTCGGCGCGGTGAAGGAGAGGAGCTTCCCGCCCCAGAACGGCACCTCGTACTCGTGCCAGTAGTCGTAGTCGGCCGGGCGCTCGATGGTGTGGTCGCCGTCCGCGCTGTCGAAGCCGAAGCACCAGGTGACGGCCTGCACGTTCATCGGGTCGGCGACGGCGGGAGCGCTGGGCTCGCCGTGCTCGTCGCGCGACTCGGAGCCCGTGACGTAGTCGACCTCCGCGAGGGGGAGCAGCTCCCCCGTCTCGGTCGCGTCGACCACGTAGCGTCCGGAGACGGCGAGCTCCTCGCCCGAGACCGCGTCGCGCAGCAGGACGCGCTCGATCCGGCCCGGGCCGCCGTCGACGGCGAAGGGGACGACGCCGGTGACGACGCGGATCGCTCCGCTCGAGCGGTAGGGGGCGAGCATCTCGTCGAGCACGGCGACGGCGACGCGGGGCTCGGCGCAGAGCCTGCTCACGAGTCCGCGACCGGGGTTCAGGCGGTCGTCGCGCATCGCCTCGGCGGTGAGGGGGTAGTTGCGGCGGTAGTAGCCGCGGATGCCGTCCCGGAGGCGCCGGTAGTCGGCGGTGACGCCGAACTGCTCGACCCAGGTGTGCTCGTCCGGCGGGACGCCCTGCGAGGTGAGCTGGCCGCCCAGCCACGGGTACTGCTCGGTCAGCACGACCGTGAGGCCGTTGCGGGCGAGGGCGATCGCCGCCGCTACTCCTCCGAGGCCGCCGCCGATCACGGCGACATCTGCTTGCATCGGGGTCACGCGTCCGCCTCGTCCTCGTCGACAGTCTGGGTTATCGGCCTACTACCCGTGGGTAATACGTATTGCCGATTGATTAGACCGTAACGCACGAGTGTCCGGTTGGCAACGGTCTCCGCCGTTCCGAGCGACGCCGCGGCGACCCGCGGGCGTCCTCAGCCGGGAGTGGGCCGGATGTCAGGGCTCGGTGGCATGCTCGACCCCGAGCGCGGCCGGCGGGCGGCGGCGCGGAGCGGAGCAGCATGATCGGGTTGGATCTCACCGGGCGCACGGCCCTCGTCACGGGGTCGGGGCAGGGCATCGGGCTGGCCATCGCGACGACGCTCGCGGAGGCGGGCGCCGAGGTGATCGTGAACGCCCGCTCCGAGCGGTCGATCCGCCGGGCGATCGAGGCGGTCGGCGCGGCGGTGCCGGAGGCGCGGGTGCGCGGAGTCGCGGCCGACGTGTCGACGGAGAAGGGCACGGCCTCCCTCCTGCGCGCGGCCGCCGACGTGGACGTGCTCGTCAACAACCTCGGGATCTTCGGCTCCGCCGATGCGCTCTCCATCGACGACGACGAGTGGCGCCGCTACTTCGAGGTCAACGTGCTCACCGGCGTGCGCCTCACCCGTGCCTACCTCCCCGGGATGATGGAGCGCGAGTGGGGTCGCGTCCTCTACATCGGCAGCGACTCCGCCGTCGTCACGCCCGCCGAGATGATCCACTACGGAGTGTCGAAGACCGCGCTGCTGGGCGTCTCGCGAGGCTTCGCCAAGGCCGCCGCCGGCACCGGGGTGACGGTGAACAGCGTGCTCGCCGGGCCGACCCACACGGGCGGCGTCGAGGACTTCGTCTACGAGCTGGTCGACCGCGAGCTCCCGTGGGAGGAGGCGCAGCGCGAGTTCATGCGCCTGCACCGGCCGCAGTCGCTGCTGAAGCGCCTCATCGAGCCGGAGGAGATCGCCCACATGGTGGCGTACCTCGCCTCCCCGCTCGCCTCGGCCACCACGGGCGCCGCCGTGCGCGTCGACGGCGGCTACATCGACTCGATCGTGCCGTAGCGCGCGCTCCCGGGGCTTCCCGGGGCGCCGGCCGTCAGCGCGGAGGGGCGACCGAGCCGCCGGGGCGCCACGGGCCGCCGATGCGCTCCTGGAGGAGCGGTGCCGCGGGGTCGGCGAGGCGGGCGAGCAGCGCTTCCACTCCGCGGCGGCCGAGCTCGCGGCCGGGCGCGACGAGCAGGTCGAGCGCCGGGTCGGCCAGGTCGGCGACGTCGGGGTCGGAGGCGAGCAGGACGATCGAGAGGTCCTCGGGCACGCGCAGCCCGCGGTGCCGCACCTCGTGCGCGAACCCGACGGCGGCGCCCCCGTTGACGATCACCACGGCGGTCGCGGAGGCGGGGTCGAACGAGCGGGCGAGGGTGCGGCCGCCGGCGGGCGACTCCTCGCAGCGCAGCAGCACGCCCTCGACGCCGCGGGCCGCGCAGGCGAGTGCGAACGCCTCCTGGGTGCGCGCGTAGGGGCCGAAGTCGGCCGCGGCGTCGCGGTCCGGGCCGAGCACGAGCGCCACCCGCGCGTGCCCCAGGCCGGCGAGCCGGCCGAGCGCCTCCTCGACCATCCCCTCGAAGTCGATGTCGACCCAGTCGAGGGCGGACGGGTCGCGGGTGCGCCCGATGAGGGCGAAGGGCGTGCCGGAGTCCCGAAGGACCGGCACGCGCTCGTCCTCGCTGGTGACCTGCATCAGCACGACGCCGTCGATCAGGCCGTCGGCGCGCAGGTCGGCGAGGCGGTCGGAGCCGCCGACCGTCGGCCACAGGACGATCGAGTGGTCCTGCTCCGCCGCGGCCTCGGCGGCTCCGAGCAGGAACGAGGTGGCGGTGTTGAGCGGCCGGCTCGACACGAGCGGATAGACGACCGCGACGATCCCGGAGCGGCGCCGCGCGAGAGCGCGGGCCAGGGCGTGCGGCCGGAAGCCGAGCTCGCGCATCGCCGCCCGCACCCGCTCGCGGGTCTCGGGCGAGACGGGCTTGGTGTCGTTGACCACGAACGAGACCGTCGCGATCGAGACCCCCGCGAGGCGCGCGACGTCCCTCATCGTGGCCACCGCGCCTCCTCCGCTCGCGCCGCCCGGCCGTGGTTGACGTGGGGCGGACGTCTCCCGCATCCTAGGAGACGCGGCCGGTAAAGCGGTTAACCCCGTGTCGGGCCGCCCACTGCCGCACCGTCTCCACCGTCGAAGAAGGAACACCGTGACCACACCCTCCTCCCCCGTCCGCGTCCTCGTCTGGGGCGAGAACCGCCATGAGCAGATCGAGGAGAAGGTCCGCGCGATCTACCCCGACGGCATGCACAGCACGATCGCCGACGGCATCCGCGAGAACCTCGGCGAGCGCGCCACCGTCTCCACCACCACGCTCGACGAGCCCGAGCACGGCCTCACCGAGGACGTCCTCGACGCCACCGACGTGCTCGTCTGGTGGGGCCACATGGCCCACGGCGACGTCTCCGACGAGATCGTCGAGCGCGTCCAGCGCCACGTCCTCTCGGGCATGGGCCTCGTCGTCCTGCACTCCGGGCACTGGTCGAAGATCTTCGGCAAGCTCATGGGCACCACCTGCACGCTGCGCTGGCGCTCGGAGCAGGACCGCGAGCTGGTCTGGACCGTCGACCCCACGCACCCCATCGCCCAGGGGATCCCGCACCCCTTCCTGATCCCGCAGCAGGAGATGTACGGCGAGTTCTTCGACGTGCCGGCGCCCGACGAGCTCGTGTTCCTCTCGACCTTCACGGGCGGCGAGGTCTTCCGCTCCGGCATGACCTGGAAGCGCGGCCACGGGCGCATCTTCTTCTTCTCCCCCGGCGACCAGGACTACCCCGTCTACCACCAGGCCGAGGTGCGCCGCGTGATCGCGAACGGCGTCGAGTGGGTGCGCTCCTCGCGCCCCGAGCGCCGCCTCCCGGTGCTGCAGCGCTACGAGACCGAGGACTTCCACAACGGCCAGGACTACGAGGGAGCGCTCGTCCGATGACGGTCCGCCTCGTCCAGGTCGGCGCCGGCGCGATGGGCCGCGCCTGGATCCGCACCATCCGCGACTCCTCGGACGCCGAGCTCGTCGGCCTGGTCGACCTCGACGTCGACCTCGCCACGGCTGCCGCGGACGAGGAGGGGGTCGGCCCGGTCGCGGTCGGCACCTCCGTCGCCGAGGTCGCCGCGCGCTCCGGCGCCGACGCCGTGGTCAACGTGACCGTGCCGCGGGCGCACCTGCCCGTCAGCTCGGAGGCGTTGTTCGCCGGGCTGCCCGTGCTCTCCGAGAAGCCGATCGCGCCGACCATCGCCGAGGCGCTGGTGCTCGCGGCGACGGCCGAGGCCTCGGGCCGGCTCCTGATGACCAGCCAGTCGCGCCGCTACTACGCGGCGATCACCGCCTTCCGCGAGCAGATCGCCGGGCTCGGGCAGCTGGGCACCGCCTCCGTGCACTTCGCGAAGGCGCCCCGCTTCGGCGGCTTCCGCGACGAGATGGACCACGTGCTCCTGGTCGACATGGCGATCCACGCCTTCGACGCGGCGCGGTACCTGCTCGACAGCGACCCGGTCGCGGTCTACTGCGAGGAGTACAACCCGGGCTGGAGCTGGTACGCCGACGGAGCCGCGGCGAGCGCCGTGTTCGAGTTCGCCGGCGGAGTGCGCTTCAGCTACACCGGCAGCTGGTGCGCCGACGGCCTCGAGACCTCGTGGAACGGCGACTGGCGCGTGAACGGGGCCGGCGGCACCGCGCACTGGGACGGCGACGGCGCTCCGGAGTGGCAGTCGCGCGAGTCGGAGCCGGTGCGGACCGCCGCGCTCGAGCCCGTGCCCGAGGAGATCGCGGGCTCGCTCGCGGAGTTCGTGCGAGTGCTGGGCTCGGGGGCGGTCCCCTCGGGCGAGGTGCACTCGAACGTGCGGAGCCTCGCGATGGTGGAGGCGGCGGTCCGCTCCTCCGAGACGGGCGCGCGGGTGCGGCTCGACGACGTGCTGGAGGAGGGGTACGCGGAGGCGCTGACGCTCGCGCGCGACGAGCGCGTCCGCGCGGCCCTCGGCTCCTGGGGCTCGGCCGCGGAGGGCCTCGCGCGCTGACCACGCCGCCTGGCGGATCTCGAGGCGTCCGTGCGGCGGACTGCGGCACGCGGCGTCTCGAGCCCCCCGCCCGGTCGCGGCTCCGCCACCGCGCGTTCGCCGGGCGGACACCTGCGGGCGGCGGGGCGTTCACCGGGGGCGGCCAGCGTGGGCGGGTTCCTTCGAAGCCGCTCAGGAGACCCGTGTCCTCTCGTCACACCCGCACCCGCACCCGCACCGCCGCCCTCGCCCTCGCCGTCACCCTCGCCGGCTGCACCCTCGGAGCCGCGGCCCTGCCCGCCTCCGCCGCGGGCGACTCCTTCTTCACCCGCATCGCCACGGCGCCGGCCTACCTCAACGCGGCCGACCCGTCCGCCGACTCCGCCGTCGCCGAGATCTCGAGCGCGTCGCCCGACGGCCGCCTGGTCTACTCGACGGACTCCGCCGGGCAGCGCATCGACGTCCTCGACATCTCGGACCCCGACGCCCCCGAGCCGCGCGGCGGCGTCGGCGTGGGCGGCGAGCCGACGTCGGTCTACGCGACCGGCGAGTACCTCCTCGCGGTGGTCGACACGAGCGACGGCGACTTCGCGAACCCCTCCGGCCACGTCAGCGTGCTGCACGCCGACGACCTCGCGCCCGTCGCGAGCATCGAGCTCGGCGGCCAGCCCGACTCCATCGACGTCACCACCGACGGCTCGACCGCGGTCATCGCGATCGAGAACCAGCGCGACGAGGACCTCGCCCCCGAGGGCGGCGAGGAGGGCGACCTCCCGCAGGCGCCCGCCGGGGAGCTCGTGGTGATGGACCTCGCGGGCGACCCCTCCGCCTGGGTGCCGGAGCACGTCGACCTCACCGGTCTCGCCGGCCTCGACACCCCGTCGGACCCGGAGCCCGAGTACGTCTCGATCAACCCCGCCGACACGGCCGTCGCCGTGACGCTGCAGGAGAACAACGCCGTCGCGATCGTCGACCTGGCCACCCGCTCCGTCACCGTCTCGTACACCGCGGGCACCGCCTCCGTCAGCGGCATCGACACGCTCGACGACGACTCGATCTCGCTGACCGGCTCGATCACCGATGTCCCGCGCGAGCCCGACGCGATCGGCTGGGTCGGCGACGACCACGTCGCGATCGCGAACGAGGGCGACTGGAAGGGCGGCACGCGCGGCTGGTCGATCCTCGACGCCGCGACCGGTGCCGTGCAGTGGGACGCCGGGAACTCGTTCGACCACCTCGCGGTGCGCCTCGGGCTCTACCCGGACAAGCGCTCCGACGCGAAGGGCTCCGAGCCCGAGGGCCTGCTCTCGGCCACCTTCGACGGCGTCCCCTACGTGTTCGTCGGCGCCGAGCGGGCCAACTTCGTGGCCGTCTACGACGTGTCGGAGCCGACCGCACCGCGCTTCGTGCAGGCGCTGCCGTCGACGCCCGGCCCGGAGGGGCTGCTCGCCCTGCCCGAGCGCGACCTGCTGGTCGTCTCGAGCGAGACCGACGACGCCGAGGCCGCCGTCCGCGCGAGCGTGCAGCTCTACGCGCTCGGCGCCTCCGCCCCTGCATTCCCGACCGTGCTGTCGGCCGACGTCGGCGGATCGCCGCTGCCCTGGGGCGCGCTCTCGGGCCTCTCGACCGATCCGGCGGCGCCCGACCGCCTGTACGCGGTGAGCGACAGCGCCTACGCGCCGAGCACCCTCCACTCGATCGACACCTCCGTCTCGCCGGCGCTGCTCGACACGACGCTCACGGTGACCGAGGGCGGCGAGCCCGCCGCTCTGGATCTGGAGGGGATCGCCGCCCGCGTCGACGGCGGCTTCTGGGCCGTGACGGAGGGCGGGACAGGCGACGGCAACGCGCTCCTGCGGCTCGACGCGCACGCCGCGGTGACCGAGCGGATCGCCCTGCCCGCGGAGCTCGCCTCAGCGCTGGGCAAGCAGGGCTTCGAGGGCGTGACCGTCGAGGACGGCGCCGCCGGTGAGATCGTCTGGACGGCGCTGCAGCGCGAGGCCTCGATCGACGCCGACGGAGTGGTCCGGATCGGGCGCTACGACGTCGCCGCCGACAGCTGGAGCTTCTTCGGCTACCCGCTGGAGGCCGTGTCCGGGGCGGACGGCGACTGGAACGGGCTCTCGGAGATCACGCTGACCCCCGCGGGCACGCTCGCGGTGATCGAGCGCGACAAGCTCAACGGGCCGGACGCCGCGCTGAAGGCCGTGTACACGGTGCCGCTGCCGACGGAGGCGGGCGCGGCGGTCGGCGAGACGCTGCCGATGCTCGAGAAGACCCTCGCGGTCGACGTGCTGCCCGCGCTGCAGGCCGGGAACGGCTGGACCCAGGAGAAGCTCGAGGGCCTCGGGATCACCGGCTCCGGCGAGGTGCTCGCGGTGACCGACAACGACGGCGTGGACGACGCGAACGGCGAGACGGTGCTCGCGTCGCTCGGCTCCGCGGAGTCCGTGTTCGGGACGGGGACGGTACCGACTCCGGGACCGACTGTCGAGCCGACGGTGGCGCCGACGGCTGAGCCGACCACGGCGCCGACCGCGCAGCCCACGGTCGCGCCGACGGCTGAGCCGACCGCGCAGCCCACCGCACAGCCCACGGCCGAGCCGACCCGCACGCCGGCTCCTGCTCCGGCCGGCGCCGTTCCTCCGCGGACCGGCTCGGGACTCGCGAGCACCGGCGTCGAGACGGGCTGGACCGCCGCGGCGGCTCTCGCCCTGCTCGCCGGTGGAGCGCTCGCGCTCGGAGTGACGCGCCGCCGCCGCGACGCGCGCTGACGGACGCCGACGGCCCGGGGGACAGTGTCCTCCGGGCCGTCGGCGTTCCCGCCGCGAGCGGGGCGGGTGGGGCGAGTGGTCGGCTCAGCCGTCGGCGCGACCGTGGGCTGCGCGGTCGGCGCCGTGGTCGGCTC